>JAFGTO010000391.1 GCA_016934095.1 Candidatus Glassiibacteriota bacterium | reverse complement strand
TGCTCGGAAGAGCCGGATGGGGTAACGCCCCACGTCCGGTTCTGTGAGGGTGAAATCCAGTAATGGATGATCTACTCGACTAAGTACCAAGCCACTGGCCAAGCCCACGGCCAGCCCGGCGATGTTGATTGCCGAGTAGACCTTGTGCCGCAGAAGGTTGCGTATTGCTACCTTAAGATAGTGGCTGAACATCTTGCATCCTCTTTTCGGGCGAGGCATGCCTCGCCCCTACATTTTACCACTTGCCTTTCACCAATCACTCATTACTCATCACTGTTTTCTATTCATACCTCAGCGCATCCACCGGGTTGGCCGTGGCCGCCTTGACTGCCTGGTAGCTCACGGTGGCTGCCGCGACCGCCAGGGCTATTAATCCGGCCAGGATAAACGTGAACCAGTCCAGATCGATCCTGTAGGCGAAATTGCTCAGCCAGCGGTCCATGGCATACCAGGCCACCGGCCAGGCGATTACGGCGGCAATCCCCAGCAGCAGCAGGAACTCTTTGGAGAGCAGGTAAACAATCTGCGGCACCGAGGCCCCCAGTACCTTGCGGATACCGATCTCCTTGGTGCGGCTCTCGGCCGTAAAAGAGATCAAGCCCAGCAGGCCCAGGCAGGCTATCAGAATGGCCAGTAGCGAGAATGAAATTACAAGGATTTCGGACCGCTGTTCCGACTGGTATTGACTGGCAATATCCTCATCCAGGAAACTATACCCGAAGAAACTCGAAGGGTCATACCGGAACCATTTTTCTTCCAGAAATTTTATTGTCTCGGACTGTTTCTCGGGCCGGATCCTTACCGCCATTTGGCAGTAACTTGAGGGTTTGACATACACGGTTAGAGGTTCCATGGCCTCATACAAAGACCTGAAATTGAAATCCCGGACCACCCCGATCACCACGCCTGGCTGCTGCTTGTACCCTAGCTCCTGTCCCGTACCTTTATCCTCGTCCAGCCAGAGTTTCCGGCCCACTGCGCCATTCCACCCCAGAGATTTCATCAGTTTCTCGTTTATGATAAAAGCTCCGCTCGTGTCAGAGCTCATCTCTTCCGAGAAATCCCGGCCCTCTATCAAGCTCAGGCCATAAAAACGCACAAAGTTGTAATCCACAGCAATGCAGTTTGTCATGTACTTCTGGTTCGGATTTTCCCCCTCGAAATGGAAAGTGGTTCCCCGCACTCCCTGGCCTATGCCACCCGGACCGGAGTAGGAAACATCCAGGATCGCGGGGCAGGCCAGCAATTCCTGCCGCACCGCCTCGCGTTTGGTCCAGACAGTTTCCGGAACGTTGAGATTCAGGGTATTGTCTTTTTTGAATCCCAGGTCTTTGCTGTTGATCCAGTGGAGCTGCTTGCCGATAAAAATGCTGCAGACGACCAGAATGACCGAGGCGGTGAATTGCGCCACCACCAGCGTTCTTCTCAAGCCCAGGCCTTTTGTCCTGCTCCGGCCCGCGGCCTTGAGCACATCCTGGGGCCGGGGCAAGGACAACATCAAAGCCGGGTACCAGCCGGCCAGGATCCCCAGCGCCACAGTCAGAACCGCCAGAGCCCCAATAGAGGGCAATCCGTTCAATAGCTCTAAATCCAGCTCGGTACCGAAAAAATCCTTGAGCGGAACCTGAGCCAGCTCGAGAATCGCCCGGGCGAGGAACATTGCGCAAAAACACACCAGAACCGATTCGCAGAGGAATTGACCGATAAGCTGGTAGCGGCTGGCCCCCACCACTTTCCGGATTCCTACTTCCCGGGCCCGGCCGGCGGAGCGCGCGGTGTAGAGGTTGACGAAATTGATGCCGGCGATCAGGAGGATCAGGAACGCTACCGCAGAGAAAACGTAAATAGTGGAAATGTCGTTCTTGCGCCAGTTAAGATCGTATCTCAGGTATCCGGAATAAAGATGGACCTGGCGGAGTGGCTGCAGAATAAGGGTCAGCTCTTCAGCCAGCCAGGTCTTGTGCTCCTTGAAATACCCGGCCGCTTTCCGCTCCAGCTCCTTGCAGTCCGTGCCGGGGGCAAGCAGAAAGTAAGTGAAAAAATCCGGATAACTATGGTAACTGGCGAGCGCTTCCGGCTTCCATTTTCTCTGCAAGGGGAGCAGAATGTCGAACCGGATATGAGAGTTGAGGGGGATATCTTTAAGAACTCCGGTTACCACGAATTCAGTAGTCTTTCCGTTCACCCCGTCGTTCAACTCCACCATCTGGTCCAGCGGATCCTTGTCACCAAACAGGTTATGCGCGGTTCTCTGGGTCAGCACCAGGCTATTGGGGGCGGAAAGGGCGGTTTTGGGGTCTCCGGCGGCAAGCTCGAAACTGAACAGGTCGAAAAAAGCCGGCTCGCTGTAGCAAGTACTCCAAACCTCTATCTTCGTGTCTGCATAGCGAAGCTGTGCGGTTGCGTAATCCATATACAATCTTGCGTATCCAGCCACCTCGGGGTAATCATTCATAAAGTCCCGGCCCATCGGCCCGAAAGACCCGCCATGGCCGATGAGTTCCTGGTCCTTGAAATTCGCGATTATGGTGATTCTGCAGAGCCGGTCGAAGTTGCGCTGGAACCGGTCGAAAGAAAGGTGGTAGCAGACTGGCAGCGCGATGACCAGGCAGCAGGCCAAGCCCACGGCCAGACCGGCGATGTTTATCGCCGAGTAGACCTTATGCCTGAGCAGGTTGCGGACCGCGACCTTGATGTAATTACCGAGCATCGACATAGTACACTTCCTTTTCGATACCCACCGTTTGCACCGATTACTCAGGAACGATTCACTCGTAACGAAGCGCATCCACCGGATTGGCCGTGGCGGCCCGGAGCGCCTGAAAGCTGACTGTAACAGCGGCGATCACCAATGCCAGCAGTCCGGCCAGGACAAAGGTGAACCAGTCCAGGTTGATCCGGTAGGCGAAATTGCTCAGCCAGCGGTCCATGGCGTACCAGGCCACCGGCCAGGCGATCAGCGCGGCGATTCCCAGCAGCAGCAGGAACTCTTTGGAGAGCAGGAAAACAATCTGAGCTACCGAGGCCCCCAGCACCTTGCGGATACCGATCTCCTTGGTGCGGCGCTCGGCGGCGAACGAGATCAGACCCAGCAGGCCCAGGCAGGCGATGAATACGGCGAACAGTGAAAAGACGCCGGACAGCCAGCCCAGCAGCGTCTCGGTCTTGTACAACCGGCCGAACTCCTCGTCCAGGAACGAGTACTCGAACGGCAGGTCGGGCCGGAAACGGTTCAGGGTATCCTCGATATATTTCAGCGTGGCGGCCGTGTTTTCCGGCCTGATGCGTATGGAAACCGCAGAAAGCCGGGTTTTCGGGAGAAGGGTCAGGGCCAGGGGCTCCAGGCTTTTTTTCAGCGTGACGAAATTGAAGTCTTTCACCACCCCGACCACAGTCCCTTGGTGGGTTGCCGACCAGACCTTGAAACGCTTGCCCACCGGGGAATCCCAACCGATTTTCCGGGCCAGGGACTCGTTAATCACATAGGCGTTCAGTGCCGAGTCGGCGGAGAATTCGCGTGAAAAGCCCCGCCCGTCGACCAGATCCAGCCCGTAAAAAGTCAGGTAATCCGGATCGACCACCTTGATGTTGAACATCCATTTCACGCCCGGGTCCTTGCCCTCGAAATCCACCGCCTGTTGCCAGGGACCCACGCCGAGCTGTTCCGAGGAGGCGGTAATGCCGGTCACTACCGGATTGCGCAGCAGTTCCTGGCGCAGAGCCTCGAAATCCCGTCCCACGCCCCCGGGCATCGGCACGCAAAGCACCTGTTCCTTGTTGAACCCCATGTCCTTATTCAGCAGGTAGTTCAATTGCCGTGAGATCATTAAAGTCGAGATTATCAGGACGATGGAGATCCCGAACTGGATCACCACCAGGATCCGGCGCAGCGCCAGTCCCGTTGATCCCCGGTGGATCAGGCCTTTAAGGATCGCCAGGGGCTGAAAAGAGGAAAGGAAAAAAGCCGGGTAGCCGCCGGCCAGCAACCCGACCCACAGGGTCAGGGCGACGAAGCAGGCCAGGAAAAACCAGTTGCCTGGGTAAATCAGCGCGAGACTGGTTCCGAAAATGGCGTTGAAAGCGGGGAGCGCCAGCTCGACCAGGGAGACCGCTATGACCAGGGCCAGCATCGCTTGGAACGCAGATTCGGCCAGGAATTGCCGGACAAGCTGAAAACGGTTCGCTCCGATGGTCTTTCTCAATCCTACTTCCCTGGCCCGCCCGGCCGAGCGGGCCGTGGCGAGGTTCATGTAGTTGATACAGGCGATAAGCAGGATGAAAAAGGCGATCAGCGGGAAAATATAGACATATATAACATCTATCGTTTCGCATCCCTGGGTGTTTATACCGGCCGAATGCAGATGGATATCCCGCAGGGACTGCAGGGAATACTCGTACATCCCGTTTTCGCCCGGCAGGAATTTTTCCAGGAACTCGGGGAGCTTCCCCTCCAGCGCTTTCGGGTCAGTTCCCGGCTCGAGGAGCAGGTACGT
>JAFGTO010000390.1 GCA_016934095.1 Candidatus Glassiibacteriota bacterium | reverse complement strand
GGCCCTTATACCGGGGATGAGCTTGTAGTGGAGATGGCGGATGGCGTGGCCGGTTTTGTCCACTCCAAGGCTACTTTCAACTGCTGCATGGACAGTGTAACCCTGGAGCTGGACAGCGCGGGCGGCGTGCTGCGGGTGATCGAGACAGAGCACACTGCCGAGGCCTGCCGCTGCATCTGTGATTTCACGGTGCACGGCGAGATCTATGACCTGGCCTCCGGCAGGTACACTCTCGAGGTGGTCAGCTCGGCCGACCCCAAAACCGTGCTGTGCTCAGCCGGGTTCGAGGTGCCCTGACCGGAAGGGGATCCTTTGAAAACACAGGGGCTGCCCCGGCTTGCGGGACAGCCCCTTTTTTTCGTGTCTTATTGCCCGCGGTGCCGGTCAGAACCCTCCCCGGACGATTGTTATCAGCCTCATCAGCCATCCCGGGATAATGCTCTTGAGCACGGCCCTGCGCCAGGCGGCACGGAAGCGCTCGGTGGTCTTGGCCGCTTCCAGCAGCCCGCGTGCGGTCTTGCGCTGGCCCAGTCGCATGCTGTCGCCCGCAGCGGTCAGGCGCAGCCAGTGGAAATACTCGGCCAGCTCGTGCCGGCGCAGCAGGTTGATCTTTTCAGCGTACGCTCTTTCCACTTCGAGTGTCAGCAGCGGGTACTCACGCAGTTGGGGCCGGAGGCTCATGCGGCCGGGCCGGTCGATGTAACACAGGTGGCAGAAATGCGGGCTGACTGCGAAGTGGCAGCGCAGGGACAGACGCAGCCAGGTGTCGAGGTCCTCGCCCCAGCGGACACCCTCCGGGAAGCCTCCTGCTTCGAGCAGGCATTCCTTGGCGATGATCGCCGAGCCGCTTACCACCGGAGGGGACCCGCCGGCGGTGGCCAGGTAGTTCTCGATAACTCCCTCGGATTCGGGCAGGCCGATCCATTCCGGGGTCAGCCGGAGTCCGTGCGGGCCGACCAGCAGGTAGCGGGTGCCCCAGAGCGAGCAGTCGGAGAAGCGCTCTCTCAGCCCCAGCACGGTCTCCAGGAAATCCGGTGTCCACTGGTCGTCCGCATCCAGGAAGGCGACCAGCCCTGCATTGGCCTCTTCCATTCCCCGGTTGCGCGCCGCGGACGCCCCGGCATTGGCCTGCCTGATCACACTGGCCCAGTGGTGCCCGGATACCAGCTCCTCCAGCACCCGGTCCGAGCCGTCGTCAGAGCCGTCATCCACCACCACCAGCTCCCAGTCGGCAACTGTCTGCTCGAACACGGAGCCGACCGCCCGGGCAATGGTCTGGCGGCTGTTGTACATGGGGATTATCACGCTGACCAGAGGCATGGATGATTCCCCTCAAACCGGTTTTCAAGTCTTCCGCCGGCAGGTCGGGCAACCGCCTCAGCTTCGGCTTAGCCCGGCCCGGCCGATTGTCTTGATGATCGCGGTGATTATCCAGATACAGGGGATGGCCCCGGCCACCGCCCCGACGGCGATGATCACCACCCGCCCGAGCACTCCGAAACCGGTCGCCTGCTCCATCAGGGCGCCCGCCAGGTCTATCACTCCAGGCAGCGAGGTGAAAACCGCGAAGGCAAAGGTGGCTGCCAGCCCCGTGTTGAGGAGCCAGCCGGCCTTGTGCTCTCCCATGAGGCGGCGGTCGTTCAGCAGGAAGAAGACCGCCGCGGTTATCGCCGGCAGGATAGTGGCCTGGAAGGCCTGCGAGGCGATCATCACCCAGACCGGGCGGAACTTGAAGATCGGCACAGTCAGCCCTAGAAGCAGGCCCAGGCCTCCCAGCCATCGGAACAGGGGACTCCGGATGTTCCTGGGCGTGCCGCGGTAGTCGCAGATCAGCCAGGGCGCCACCAGGGCGATGGGGAACAGGGTGCTGACCCCGGCCCCGATAATGCCGACCACGAAAATGCTGATTGCATACTTGCCGGCCATCGGCTCCAGGGTCCTGACCATGTCCACTGCCCTGGTTACCGGCTCGAGGCCTTTGTGAAAGATGGCTCCGGCCGCGCAGGCCATCACCGCCGCGCTCAGCAGCAGCATCATCCCCGCGCTCACCAGGGCATCCACTTTCTCCTGTCCCAGGTTCTCCATCTTCCAGCCCTTCTCGGCCACCACGATGCTGCGCATGATAAAGACCATGGCCGAGCAGGTGGTGCCGGCGATCGCTGCCACGTTGATGAAGGCCCCCTTGCCCTCCGGGATGCCGGGGACCAGGCCGGTGATAAACTCGGACGGAGTATCCACTACGATGAACATGCTTACCATGAAGCTCGCCCCCATCAAGGTCACCAGCACGGTGAGGAATTTCTCGAAGAGGGTGTACTTGCCTACCCATAAAAGGTAGTAACAGCCGGCTATGACCACCGTGGCGACCAGGATCACGTTCGCCCCGTCGCCACCGAAAAGGAACCTGGTCCACTCGTTGACCAGGCTGGCCACGATACCCATGATGCCCGCCAGGGCCGCCAGCTCGCCGATGATCAGGGCGATCATGGTATAGATAGCCAGGAACCTGCCCAGAGGCAGGTGGTTCTTGTAGGCTGTCATCGCGGTCTCGCCGCTTACCAGTGTGAACCTGCCGTAGGCCACCAGCATCACGAATGTGAACAGGCAGGACAGGAACAGCACCCAGAACAGGCTCATCCCGTACTTGCTGCCGGTCTCGGCCATGGTGGTCACGCTGCCGGTGCCGATATTGTAGCCGATAAGGAACAGTCCCGGCCCGACCGCGGAAAGCAGCAGGCCGATTTTTTTCAGTAGTCCGGGGGCACGCTCGTTCACTTGTCTGGGTCTCCTTCCCTTGGCTGGAATATCGGGCCGGGCGGTTTAAAGCCGTAAAACGGGAGTATTCTTTCATCCGGAACGCTAACAAGTTATCAGGGGGCTTTTTGCTTGTCAACAAACTTCCGGAAGCAGCCCGGTTGGTTGGCGCACTGGATTTTTATCCCCGGCCGCCGGTACTGACCCGGGTGAGCCTCGTTTTTGTTTTGACAAGAATGCGGCTTGGATTATCTTTTGTTCTCAGGGCCGGGCGATATCCGGGATACGGCTCAGGACGGCGCTTAACTTATCCGGACACAAAGGAATAACGGGGTTCCATGCAATACATCGCCGACTTTCACCTGCACTCCCACTACTCGATAGCCACCAGCAAGGAGCTGGACCCGGAGCACCTGTTCGCCTCTGCGGCCGTCAAGGGCATTAACCTGGTCGGCACCGGGGATTTCACCCACCCGGGCTGGCGCGAGGAATTGAGCGAGAAGCTGGTGCCGGCAGGGGATGGGGCGGGCCTGCTGCGCCTTGAGCCGGAGCTCGAGCGGCAGGTGCGCGCCGGCCTGCCGAAACCGGTGGCCGCGGCCGAGGTCCGTTTCCTGCTGAGCGCCGAGATCAGCTCTATCTACAAGAAGATGGGCCGGGCGCGCAAGGTGCACAACCTGGTCCTGATGAAAGACCTCGCAGGCGCGGCAAAGCTGAGCGCCGCCCTGGAGAAGATCGGCAACATCCGCTCGGACGGCCGCCCGATCCTGGGCCTGGACAGCCGCGACCTGCTGGAGATCTGCCTCGAAACCGATGAGGAGGTCTGCTTTATCCCGGCGCACATCTGGACGCCCCACTTTTCAGTCTTCGGCTCGAAAAGCGGGTTCGACCGCATGGAGGACTGCTACGGGGACCTGACCGGCCGGATCTACGCCGTGGAGACAGGACTTTCCTCGGACCCGCCGATGAACTGGCGGCTCTCCGTGCTGGACAGCTTCGCCCTGGTTTCCAACTCGGATGCCCATTCGCCGGGCAAGCTGGCCAGGGAGGCGAACCTCTTCGATGACGAGCTTAGCTACCACGGCATGACCTCGGCGCTCAAGAGCCGCGACCCCGGCCGTTTTCTGGGCACCCTGGAGTTCAACCCGGAGGAGGGCAAGTACCATTACGACGGGCACCGGGCCTGCGGGGTGCGGCTGACACCCGAGGAGACCAGGGAGCTGGGTGGGCGCTGCCCGGAGTGCGGCCGTCCGTTGACCTGCGGCGTGCTGGGCCGGGTAGTCGAGCTCGCCGACCGTCCCGCCGGCGTGCACCCCGAGGCCGCCCGTCCCTTCGAGCGCCTGGTCCCCCTGGTCGAAGTGCTGGCCGAGGTGCTCTCGTCCGGGCCTGCAACCAGGAAAGTGTCCATCGCCTATCGCCGCCTGGTTGACCGTCTCGGGCCGGAGCTGGTCATCCTGCGCCGGGCGCCGCTCGAGGAGCTGGCTGCCGCGGGCGGCGAGGTGCTGGCCGAGGCTCTCAGGCGGGTGCGGGCCGGCGAGCTCAAGATCGAGCCGGGGTATGACGGGGAGTACGGCAAGGTGCGCATTTTCGACCCCGGCGAGCTCCAGAGTGCGGGTGGGCAGGTCTCCATGTTCCCTGGTCTCGGCCCGGAAGAGAGGCACCGGCAGGCCGCCGCAGGCGGTCCGGGGCATGTCTCGCCAAAGATGGCCCGGGACCCGGCGGGCGACGGGAAGAAGACCACCGGCCGGAGGTCTGCCCTGCCGGCCGGAGAGACTGCGGCTGAGAGCTTGAACGACCGGCAGATGGAAGCGGTTACCTGCAGCACAGGGCCGGTGGCGGTGGCGGCCGGCCCGGGGACCGGCAAGACCCGCTGCCTGGCTTCCAGGGTGGCCTGGCTGGTCCGGGAGCGCGGCATGCTGCCGGAGAATATTCTGGCGGCCACTTTCACCAACCGGGCCGCCGCCGAAATGAGAGGCCGCATCTCCCGGCTGCTGGGGGATGCCCGGCTCAGCGACAAGGTTCGGGTAGGCACTTTCCATAGCTTCTGCCTGGGGTTCCTCAGGGAGAACGAGCCGGAGCCGGGACGGCGCCTGGTCCTCGAGGAGGAAAGCCAGGCCCTGCTGGCCGCGGCCCTGGAGCAAAGCAGGCCCCTGGTGGCCGGTGTCAGGCTGCGCGAGCTGGCAGGGGCTGTCGGCCGGGCCAAGGCCCTGGGGCTCACCCCGGAAAACTTCCGGGGGCCCGAGGACATCCGCACTGCTTTCACCGCCTATGCCCGCACCTGCCGGGACCTGGGCGTACGCGACTTCGACGACCTGGTGCTCGACACCCTGGCCCTGCTGAAAAACGATGCTGTTCTCCTCGATGAGCTCCGCCGGCAGTACCCGGCGCTCCTGGTAGATGAGTTCCAGGACGTGAACCCGGCACAGTACGAGCTGGTCAGGCTGCTGGCCGGGGATGGCGTCGGCCTGTTCGTCATCGGCGACCCCAACCAGTCGATCTACGGCTTCAGGGGGGCGGACTGCCGGGTTTTCGAGCGCTTGGGAGATGATTACCCCTCGCTGAAGAAAATTACCCTCGAGCTGGGCTATCGCTGCTCGCCGGCGGTGGCACGGGCCTCAGGGGTCCTGATCGCCAAGGGCGGGACCCCGTACACGCCCCCCGCTGCGGCCGCTAAGGGGGCGGAGCCGATCAGGCTGGTCCGCTGCCCCTCCGAGACCAGCGAGGCGATAGCCGTGGTGCGGGAGATCGGCCGCCTGGTGGGCGGCACCGGGATGTTGTCCGCACATGCAGGGCCGGCCGGAGCGGACCCGGAGGGGCAGCTCTACAGCTTCGCCGACTGTGCGGTAGTCGCCCGCACGGGCGCTCTCTGCGAGGAGCTGGAGCGCTGCTTTGCAGTGGAGGGCATACCCTGCCGCGTGCGCGGGGCCAAGTCCTACCTGCGCCGGGATGCGGTCTGCAGGCTGCTGGCTTTCATCCGGCTGGCCGTGGACCCCCGGGATGATTTCCGCTTCCCGGAGGCGCTGCGGCTTGTCGGCTGCAGCCTGCCGGGAGGTGTCCTCGACAGGCTGAGAGCGGCGGCCCGGGATTCCGGGCGTGCACTGCTGGCGCAGCTCAAAGTGGAGGTGAGCCGCTCAGTGCCGCTGCCCGAGGGCCTGAAAGGTGCGGCTGAGTTTCTGCTGGTCCTGGAAAAATACCGCCGCCGCCTCGAAACCCTCAAACCCTCGGACCTTGTCGGTGAGCTGGCGCAGACGTACCTCCCCTCCTGCAGCGAGCAGGACAAGGCCGCGCTGGAAGCCCTGCAGCGCACCGCAGTCCAGTTCGATGGCGTGGGGGAGTTCCTGGAGAATATCTCGCTCCGGGCCGAGGGCGACCACGAGCGCCCGGGGCGCGGCCGTGCGGAACCCAGGGCGGAGGCTGTCGCCCTTATGACCATGCACGCGGCCAAGGGACTGGAGTTCCCGGTGGTGTTCATCTGCGGTGTCGAGCAGGGCATGATCCCCTACACCTGGCGCGAATCCGACCCGGACGAGGAGCGGCGGCTGTTCTACGTGGCGATGACCAGGGCCGCGCAGAGGCTTTACCTGACCAGTGCCGCCCGGCGCCAGGTGCGCGGCAGGACGATCGAGGCAGGGTGGTCTCCCCTGGTGGCGGACCTGCCGGCCGAGCTGCTCGAGGACTGCCATCCGGCTTTGCCGCGTACCCCGGCCCAGGGCCGGCAGCTAGACCTTTTTTAAGCGGCTGCAGCAGGGCCGCTGAAAGCTTATCCCCCGATTTATTAAGGAGTTGAGCGGTGTGTTTTATTTCTGTGTGCCTTTGCCGGCCAGGGCTTGGGAGCCTTAAATTAGTGCTTGTATTTCATGAAACGATTTACTATCTTCCTGAATTGGAATGATATATTCTTTCTGGAAGCTTGTTGAAATATTCAGGATTAAGGGTATCAAGGCTGTCAAGGGCCGTTTCCACTCTTGGGACAACTACATTCGGCAAGAGAACAAATCGCATAACATATTGATGTCTTAAAGTTACAGTGGAAACGGCTTGCCTTGCCCTTGACAGCCCATGAAGCAAAAAATTTCACTACGGGGCGTTGATGTCTTTTCTCAACGCCCCTCCAGGCCAGGCGTTTTTCCCGAGCCGGTCTTGGAATTGCGGGTGCTGTCCGACAGCCCGGTTTGGCCCTTCAATCAGGCAAGGAGCGCTTGAATGCTGATTTTAACCAGGAAGCAGGGCGAATCGGTCGCCATCGGCGATGACATTCAGGTCACGGTAGTAGAGATCCAGGGAAAACAGGTAAAGCTGGGGGTCAAGGCTCCGCGGGAGATAGCTGTTCACCGGCAGGAGATTTACGAGAAGATCCAGGAAGAAAATATCCGCGCGGCCCAGATCAGCCAGGCCGACCTGGACCGGCTGAGGGATGCCATGGGAGTGGATACGGACCGGGCGGACAGCGGTTCCGGGGAGCCGGAAGAATCATGAACCCTCCGGGCAGTGAGCAGCCGGCGGCTTTTTACGCCGAAGTCCTTCGATGTAACGCCGAGCGGCTGCGACTGGGCAGCGAAATATGTAACTCCTGCCCCTTGAAACCGTTATGCTATCACGAGAGATATCACTGGGAGGAGTTCAGAGAGCTTGACCTGCTCGAGATCAGGAACTCCTGCCCGATCAGGGGACGTATCCGGCACAAATCCGGATGACGGTGCGGCAGAAGATGGAAAGTGAAAAGGCTGAAGATCAGCTCGGTCTGTGGAAGAAACTGAACCAGCTTTACGGGGAAGGCGAGCCGGTGGCCGGCGGAAGCGCCGGCCCGGGAGACCAATCCCGGGCGGAAGAGGACTCCGCAGGGAGCGGGCGGCCGGCGGCCGGTCGCTCGGGCCTGCCCGGGGCGCCGGACTCCATTAACACGGTTTGCGCCAAGTGCGACAAGACCTGCAAGCAGCCCGAGGGGAAGTTCGTGGAGATACTCTGTCCGCTGACACCCGCGGACAGGGCGCGACGGCATGGAAAACAGACGCAGGTTTCCACCAGGCCGGCTTTCAACCTGGACAAGGTCAACTCTACCTGCCGCAGGTGCCGCCACAGTTGCAAGCAGTCCGGGCATAAATTGAACCTGATGCTCTGCCCGGGCTTCGAGCAGGTCGATTACCCGCTGGATGAAGGCCGGTGAAAAGAGCTGTTTGACTGTACCGGCCCGGACGCGGGAGGGGATTGGCGATGATTATTGTCTGCCACAATTGTTCGGCACGTTATAAGATAAAGGATGAGCTGGTGGCCGACGGGCCCAAGCGCACCAAGTGCAAGAACTGCGGGGCGGTGATGTTGATTGCATCGCCGTCCGGCGGTGCGGCCCCCGACCAGGAAGTGCTTACCCGGGACGGCGGCGCCCCGGCGCCCGGCGGGCACCCCAGAGCCCGGCAGGAGCAGCCCGCCACCCAAAGCCCGCCGGCTGCTGAAACCGCGGATTCCGGAACGGGTGCCCCGGAGGCTTCCCGCGAAAGCACCGGGACCGCCGCTGAGGAGCCTCCCGCCGGCGAACCCGGAACCGGCACGCCGGCAGCCGGGGACAGGGCGGAGGAGGCAGGAGAGCGGCCCGCCGGGGCAGGTGGGGAAAAGGCTGAAGAAACTCGGCCGGAGGAACCCGACGGGAAGAAAGAGAAAAAACCGGAGGATGAAGACCCACTGGCCAAGATGGAAAAACGCCGTCAGCGGATGGAGGATGAAATCTCCGGAAGGCTGCACAAAGCCGCATTGGAAACACTGGATTTCAAAGACCTGGAATTACTGGCAAAGAAAATCAACAAGATCGAAGATGACCCGAACTATAAAGCGGAAGAGGAAGAGCAGATTTTCTGTTGTATCGCGTGTAACTCGGTCTACTCGCTGTTCCCGGACGATCCCCGGACCTGCAGCAATTGCCCCGGCGAGGCACCGCTGATTCGCGGAGCGGATATTATCAGGCAATACAGCATGTTCAGGCGGGTCTGATCCAGGGAGCGGCAAGGGAACATTGTCCTGAGGAACAGGGTGTAATAGATACCTGTTGCTGAAGGGGACACGTCCAGCCGGCAGAGGAACAATTGCCTAAAAAGGATAAAAAGAGCGGCTCCAAGCTTAAGCTGAACCTGGAAAAGGCCAGGTTCGACGAGGACTCGATCTCCCTTTACCTGAAAGAGATCAGCAACCATCGCCTGCTTACTCCGGAAGAAGAGGTAGAGCTGGCCAAGGCTTTCAAGAAAGGAGATAAACAGGCCATCGAGCGGCTGGTCCTGGCCAACCTGCGTTTCGTGGTAAGTATCGCCAAGAAGTACCAGAACCTGGGAGTCTCGCTGGCCGACCTGATAAACGAGGGCAACATCGGTCTTATCCGCGCGGCCTACAAGTTCGATGAGACCAAGGGCGTGCGCTTTATCACCTATGCGGTCTGGTGGATCAAACAGGCGATCATCCAGTACCTCAGCGAGCAGAGCCGGATCGTTCGCATCCCGCTGAACAAGGCCAGCACGATGTTCAAGATGGAGAAAATGCTCAACAGCCTGGCCCAGGAGCTGGGACGCGACCCCACTGTCCGCGAGATCCTCCAGGAGATCAATGTCTCGGCCGCCGGGGATATAAATGAGGTAATGCCGCTATACCAGCCGCAGTACTCGCTGGATTCGAGCGCCAACCCCCAGGAGGATATCATCCTGCTCAACTCGATCCCGGACGACAAGACCCCCGGGCCGATGGAGGGTGTCTTCAAGAAGGACATCTCCGATGCAGTCGAGGAAATGCTCAGCACTATCAAGGAGCGGGAAGCCAAGATCCTGCGTTTCTACTACGGGCTGGACAATACCGAGCCGATGACCCTGGAAGAGATTGGTAAGGAGTTCGGGGTTACCCGTGAGCGGGTGCGCCAGATCAAAGAGAAAGCTATCAAGCAGCTCCGTCAGAGCAACCGCAACAAGGCCCTGGAGACTTTCCTCTCCTGAGGCGGCAGTGCGGCGGGCCGGCAGTTTCCACCGGAGGTATGATTACCGCCGGTTTTTTGTTTCCGGTCAGCAGGCACGGCAGGTGGGCGCAATGCAGCAGCCAAGTCTTGCGGCGGATCATTCTCCGGCGGGATAAAGGAAAAACTCCCTGCGCCCGGCGGCGAACCTGTCCTGGCGGCCGGCGAAAGCCCCGATGACCTCGGCCGCACCGGCCCCGCTCTCGACCAGCAGCCTGAACTCGGAGCTGCCGAAAAGCAGGTCGATCGCCGGGATGTCCTCGACAAACTCATAGGCCCCGGGGCGCCAGGCGAACTCCTGCGGGGCCAGCCTGCGCGCGGTCTGGATCGCCGCCATCCCGGTCTCGAACGGGCGGAAGGCCCGGCGGTCGGTAACATGGAGCTGGGCCCCGGAGCAGAGCAGGCCGCGGTGCTTGTCGAAAGTGGGCAGGAAGCGCGCCGGGCGGAAACGGACCCCCGGCAGGCCGAGCGCATTCAGCTCCCCGGCCAGGGCGAAAGGCTCCAGGTAGGGGGCGCCGAAAGTCTCGAACGGCCGGGTGGTGCCGCGGCCCTCGGAGAGGTTGGTGCCCTCGAGCAGGCACATCCCGGGGTAGACCAGGGCGGTCTCGGGAGTGGGCATGTTGGGAGAGGGGGCGACCCAGGGGGCATCGTACTCAAAAGCGGTCAGGTCCCTGGTCCAGCCTTGCACCGGCACCACCAGGGGCTCCGCTCCCGCGCCGTGGCTGCGGTGGAAGTAGTGCGCCAGCTCTCCGGCGGTCAGTCCGTGGCGGACCGGCAGGCCGGCGAACCGGCCGACAAACGACTCGAACCCGGGCTCCAGCGGCGGTCCCTCCACCGCCTCGCCGCCCAGCGGGTTGGGACGGTCCAGCACCACGAAGGGTATCGCTGCCTCGGCCGCCGCCTCCATGCAATAGGCCATGGTGTAGATGAAAGTGTAGTAGCGGCTGCCGATGTCCTGGATGTCGAAGACCAGCACTTCCAGCCCGCTTAAGGCCCCGGCCCGGGGCTTGAGCGATTCCGCACCGTTACCGTAAAGGCTCACCACCGGCGCTCCCGCCGGCCCGCCCGCCGATTCGCTAGCGCAGGCCACCTGGTCCTGGGCCGCACCCCAGAGCCCGTGCTCCGGGCTGAAAATCACCCGGCAGTCCGCCCCGATGCTCGCCAGCAGGGAGGGCCAGAAAGTATAGTCGGAAGTGACCGCGGTCTGGTTGACCACCACCCCGGCCCGCTTGCCGGCCACCAGGGCGTGGCAGCGGTCTTCGCCGAGGAGACGGTCCGCGCCGGTGATGATTTGATTTCTCATAATATCCTTACTACAAATATCCTTGAACGTACATTCAGATAGTTCTGTAGACACATAAAGCTAATGAAATTGTTCCCAGACTCTGGTAGCGCAAGCCGCATTTTCTAAGGAGGAACCAAAATTGGTATGAATACCATGTTAGAAGCTCTTTCATAACTTATAAAATCGTTTTTCAGTTCAGGAATTTTCCGCCCCGGCGGTGTTTCTGAATCGTTAAGCAGTAGCAGGATGCACTCG
>JAFGTO010000389.1 GCA_016934095.1 Candidatus Glassiibacteriota bacterium | reverse complement strand
GCATATCCGGCTATTTTTATCAATGTCAAAGCTTTATACAACACATAAAGTGGGCCGCCAAAGAGCACGGGCTGCTGACCGGTGGCGACTATAAACCCGCTCTCTGCCACGAAACGCTCGAGCCGCTGCCCGGCCTGTCTCACCGCGGGAAATGTCTCCTGTGCCCTGAGCAGGCGGGCGGCCCGGGCACGGTCGAAGTCCCGGCCGATTTTTCCGGCGAGCTCTTTCAGACGGCCCAGGTCCGTGTAATGCCCTCCGAAAAAGGGGCGTAAAGCCTCCTTGCCGGCCAGGTAGTCGGCCGCCAGGCTGTTGGTGGCAGCCAGGGATGATACCATTTTTAAGCCGTGATCAGCCATTCCTGTACCCTGTCAGGATGAGCCTGGGCGACCCGGGCGACCAGGCGGAGCAGTCGAAGTCGCCGAACAGCTCCTCGACCCTTAGCCCGGCACGCTCGAGCATCCTTTGCATTTCCTGCCGCGTGAACAGGCGCACCGACTCCCGGTAGCGCTCCTCGCCGCTGCGCCCCCGCACCAGCACGGTCTTCTCGACCCGCAGCCCGTCCGGGCTGATGCTCCGGCTCTGCCTGACCATGTAGCCTCCGTTCTCGAAACTGTCCTCGCCCACCAGGTTATCCAGCACCTGTACCCGGTTGAGGTAGTCGATCAGGAACCTTCCGCCCGGCCTCAGCGCCCGTCCGGCGGAGTCCAGCACGGCCTGGTTGTCGGCATCGCGCTCGAAATAGCCGAAACTGGTAAACATGTTGATCAGCAGGTCGAAAGCGCTGACGAAAGGGATCCGGCGCATGTCGGCACGGACCAGGCTCAGCCGGCCGGGATTTTTCCGCTCCCCGGCCCCGGTGCTTTCCCAGCGGCTGCCTGCTATCCCGAGCAGCTCAGCGGAAAGGTCGAGGCCCACGACTCTGTGGCCCTCTGCCGCCAGCAGCAGGCTGTAGCGCCCCTGGCCGCAGCAGAGGTCGAGTATGTCCAGGCCGCCTTTTGCACTCCCGGCAGCCAGGGGGCCCATCGCCCGCCGGATGACTGCCGCAGCCTTACCAGCCTCTTTATCATCGCGGTGGCTGTAGACATTCAGGTAGGCAGCGCCGAAGGCTTTCTTGTACCAGCCCATTTTCCCTCTCTTTTGCTTTGAAGCCCTTGGTAAATCGAGTTTTAACGCTTCTCCCCTTATTTATTCCTGCGCCCTTGCTCCGGCAGTCCCTGTCTTGTCGAGCGGCCCAAGGCAACCCGGAAATTTTCAGGCCGCGGTCCAGGGCTCAAGGCCCGGGAAGGGGGGCCATTCTTCGCCGGCAAGGCAGTAGAGGTGGCTTGCGCAGCGGCAGTCCGAGGAGCCGAAACCTGGCACCGCCACCCTGGAGCCCTCCATCCCGGCCACCGCCCGGTTCAGCGAGCACTCCAGGTGCTTTGCAGTCAGCACCACGGCGAAACTCTTGGCAACGGCCCAGGAGGAGAGGTAATCCACGTGCCAGTGTGGCCTGCCGCCCGGCCCGGCCAGGTGCCGCCCCAGACGGGCGGGCAGCCCTCCCGGGCCCAGGGCACTGCCCGTATAGATATATACTCCCTGTGGAAAGCTGAAAGTTCCCAGCTGGCCCACCTGCAACCGCCTGCAGCGCGGCAGAACGAACCGGAAAAGGTATATGCCCCGGGGTTTGCTACTTGTGATAAGGCTCGCCTCGCAGGATGGTGTTCGCCCGGTATAGCTGCTCGAGCAGGATCAAACGGGCCAGCTCATGGGGAAAAGTCATTGGCGAAAGGGACAGCGCCCAGTCGCAGCCTGAGACCAGGGCCGGGTCTAGTCCCAGGTGGCCGCCGACCAGGAAAGCCACCTTTTTCACCGCGCGCTCCGCCAGGCTGTTCAGCCGGCGCGCCAGGCCGGGCGAGTCGCAGGCTTCACCGGCCGGGTCAAGGGCCACGGTATAGGTGTCTGCGGCCAGACGGGACCTCAGGCGGCCGGCCTCCCCGGTTAAAACCTCCGCCGTCTGCTTACTGCCGGGTTCTTCCCTTACTTCCTCGACAGTCAGGCGATGGCCGTACCTCCGGACCCTGGCCGCATAATCCTCGCACAACCCGGCCAGGGCAGGGTCTCTTACCCGGCCCACCGCCAGGATAAGTATCTTCACTCGCTCACCGAACTCCGTTTAGAGGGGCGTTGAAAAAAGACCTCGACGCCCCATTAAAGAAATAAGTTAAAAACGCGGGGAAGCCGGTCAATCAATTCGGAACAATTACCGCCCGGCCCCGGTAAATATTCTGTACGGTACGGATAAGCGCAAGCGTTCTGCTGCGCACGGCAGACGAGCCGGAAGTCAAAATTTAACTCCGGCCGGAAGCGGAGTCAAGCATGCCCGATGAATTAGCTTGCCTCCGGGCTTGTAATATGTTAGTATATAACAATTTCCAACTATTTACGGACCGGGATTCCAAAAGCCCTCCGCTTAACTTTTCAACCGCGGGCGTCAAGTTGGCTCCTTGCTGCAGGTGGTTCAAAAGCTTTGTGTTCTTGATTTTCCTGGCTCAGTTGCTGTATTCCGGGACTGCGGAAGCCAGGAGAAAACGGGTGATTTTTTTCAACGACCTGACCGCCCGCTGGTCGATGGAGAAAGGCAGCTACACCAGAACCGCTGCGCTGAACCCGCACGTGGGAGTACCGCTCGAGCTGGCCTGGAAAAAACGGATCGGCCGCTCTATCGGGGCGACCCCCAGCGCAGCCGAGGATGTCCTGTTCGTGGGTACCCGGGACCGCCGGCTGGTAGCCCTGGACCGCAGCACCGGGGAAAGGTTCTGGCGCAAAACCTTCAAGGGCGGGTTCGGCGGCTCTGTGCTGATACACGGCGACAGGCTGTATTTCAACACCTGCGCACCGGAGGGTAAAGCCTACAGCCTGCTGATAAATTTCAAGAAGAAGCAGCTAAACCGTGAGATCGGCCCTGCCAGTACTTCTCCGATCATCGCCCAGGACCAGCTTTTCCTTTTTGCCCAGTCCGGAAAGGTGTTATGCCTCAATCCCGAGATCGGCTACCGCAACTGGGAACGCAAGCTCGAGGGTACTGTCGAATATGCGCCGGTTTTCCTGGATCCTTTCCTCTACGTAGCCACTGTCGAAGGAGACCTTTACAAGCTGGACTCGGTGACCGGCCTGGTGCTCAAGCACCGTAAGCTGGAAAGATACCTCCTGGGGGACCTCTGTTCGGACGGCGTGGATGTTTTCGCCACCCTGAGCGGGGGTAAGGTGCTGTGTATCGAGACCGACAGCTTGAAATCACGCTGGGAAGTGGAGCCGGGCCCGGATTTTTTCTCCGGCCCGGTCTATGCGGATAATGCCCTCTACCTTTCCGGCCGCGAGGGGTGGCTGCTCAAGCTGGATGCCGGCGACGGCTCGCTGATATGGAAAACACCCCTCGAGGGCGTGGCCGTGGCCGCTCCGAGCCTGGCCGACGAGCTGGTTTTCACCGGCACCAAAAGCGGCTGCCTGGCCGCCTATGATAAAGAAAACGGTGAGCGGCTGTGGTTCACTAATATCAGGGAGGGGATCAGCACCTCGCCGCTGATTTTCAAGGATTATGTCTACTACTGCACGGACAGGGGCATGGTCTATGCCTTTCATCAGAAATAAAATCCTAGGGCCCGCAGATATCGCGCTCCTGCTGCTGGTGTCGGCCCTGGCTTATCTGCACGCGGAGGAGCTGCCGGGCCACCTGACTGTTATCCCCGACCCGGGCGTGATTATCCTGGACGGCGACACCTTGGACGACAGCGGGCCGGCCGAGATGGAAATGCCCGCAGGCGAGCACCTGCTGCGCTTTTTCCCGCTGCATACCGCCGATTCGTGGGCACACCGCTACCTCGAGTACCCTTTCACCCTGGGCGCACAAGGCCGGCGGGTTATCGACCTGACCCGGCGCAGCATTCTCAGTATCCGCAGCGAGCCCCAGAATGCCGACCTAGTTTACCGCGACCGCCTGCTGGGACGCACTCCGGGTGAATACCTCTTCCTCACCGGTGTCGGCGACTCGGTGCTGGTCAGGATGAGCGGTTTCCAGACCAGGGTAATTGACCTGGACCGGATGCTGGAATACGGCGGAGAGCTCTTCGTGGCCCTCGAGCCCGACAAATCCGAGGACTATATCGGCCAGATATCCGCCGATGACGAATACCGCTCTCCGGTCAGGGCCTTATTTACACCGGGCCTGCTGATCAGCCTGAGCACGGGTGCCGGCTTGCTGGTTACCGGGGTCCACTTTAACCGCGAGGCGGACAGGCATTATGACCGCTACTTGCGCCTTATCGGGACCAGTGCCCGTGAAGACGCTTTTTCCCAGGCCAAGCGCAACGACAGGATTTCCAAGACCGCTTTTATCGCCGGAGACCTGGCCCTGGGCTTTTTCGGCTACCTGATAATCCGCCGCTACGTGTTCAAAGCCCCGGGGGACAATCCCCAGGGGCAAAAGCGCCGGGGGCTTTCTTTCCGGTCGACCGGCAGGGAAGCATTCGTTTCTCTGGAGTTTTAAAGGGCGTTGAAAAAAATACCTCAACGCCCTGTAGAGAAATTTATTGCTTTGTGGGCTGTCAAGGGCAAGGCAAGCCGTTTCCAGTGTAACTGTATAATTTCTTATATGTTATGCAATTATAATTTCCTCGCCACATGTTGTTGTCCCAACAGTGGAAACGGCCCTTGACAGCCTTTATACCCTGAATTTTCAATATTTCGAAACGCTTTCAACCGGAGCAAGTCCGTGAGCTTTTCTGTAAAAGACACAGCAGCAAACCTCGTTTCAATAATGCTGGGCCTGTTTTTGATCAGCACCCTCGCCTGTTCCGAGCGCGAGAGGGCGAACCCTTTCGACCCCAAAAGCCCGGAGTTCGGCGGGATGGGAGGGTTGAACGCCCTGGCCGGGAATGCGAAAGTCTACCTTTTCTGGGGCCGCATGGAGTACGATGACCTG
>JAFGTO010000051.1 GCA_016934095.1 Candidatus Glassiibacteriota bacterium | reverse complement strand
CCTTTTTTAAAAACCTTTACCAGGTAAGACATTGGCGAAAATAAGGCTCCGAACAATACTGGTAAAAGTCATCAATAACTAACACTACTTACGGTTGAATCCGGTAGGTTTGTCAGCCTTAGGCTCGAACGGATGAATTGAACAGCGAGAGCATTCCTCGCGGCTTGCCGCGGGGTAAGCGAGCGAATATAAATAATCAAAACTACCCTGACAATCGAAGATTCTCCGCAGCTTGGCTCTCGGGGAGTCTTCATTCCGGGCTGTTGACGTCTTTTTTCAACGGCCCCCGAACCGCCAGCCCCGGACCCTCAGCCATGCACCTGGTGATCTATACCCAGAAGCGCGACCGCCCGCTGATCCTCAGGCTGCCTTTTATCGTCCGGGCGCTGCTGGTCCTGCTGCTGCCTGCCCTGCCGGTACTGACAGTCTACCTGTGGCTGGAAAACCGGGAGTTGCAAGAATCGAACCGCGTCCTGCTAGAGTCCCGGGAGCGCCTGGCCGGGCAAGTCCTCGAGGCCGGAAGGCGGGTCGCCCGGCTGGAAGAAGAGGCCCGCCAGGCCGGGGAGCACCCATCCGCTCCCGAGGTTCTTTTCGAGGCCCTGGAGAGGACTTTCGCCTCCGGGCAGCAGGACACCTTGTTCCCGGGTCCCGGCGGTGAGCTGCGCGGGGGTCCCGGCAAAGCACCCCCGCAGTCCGGCCCGCCCCCGTAAAGCCGGCCGGCGGCCGGGACGGAACAGAGAGCGCCCCGCAGTTAATCTTACAACCGCGGGGGAGAACTGTCAATATCCCGGGGACCGGGCGAACAAAGGCGCGGAAGCTGTATAGCCGCGAGCGGTAGGGACTTGCCGCACACTGTGGAACAGTTGAGCCCGAAAACGAATAAACCCGACCGGAGTACGGTGCAATGGATGAGGAAAAGCTGGCAAGGCGACTCGGCAGGATCGAAGAGCGCCTGGAAGCAATCGAGGCCGGGCTCGCGGATTTGAGCCGGCGCGAGAAACGGCTGCATAACCTGGTGCTGCGCCTGGCCGCCATCGACATGGCGATAACCGAGATCCTGCAGAAACAAGGCCAGATCAAACCGAGCCAGTTCGAGGAGCGGGTCGAGAGGTTCATCGGCACCCTGGACCAGGAAATCTCGGAGAAGAAGACCGGCCGTTTCCTGGACAAGATCTGGCAGGAGTTCGAGGGCAGGAAATGAAGGCGCCGGTCCCCGGAAGGGTCCGCAGGCGCCGTGCATCCGGGATCCGCAGTCCGGGAAAAAATCAATAACGGAAGCCGAAGCTCCGGGCCCCGCCAGGCACAGGCGCGCCGTTGCCCGGAGGAATCGGGAAGGCCCTTGATGGAACCCTTTCCCAGCGGAAAAATCCCAGCGGACTGCCTTGAGCGGCTGCTGCGCTCGGCGGAGTGCGGGGACCCCCGGGTGATCAGGGGGGGCATTTTCGGCGAGGACGCGGCGGTGATCGAGTTCGGGGACCGGTACCTGCTGGCCAAGAGCGACCCGATCACTTTCGCCACGGACCGTCCCGGATGGTACGCGGTGCAGGTCAACGCCAACGACATCGCCGCCATGGGGGGCACCTGCCGCTGGTTCCTGGCCACCCTGCTGCTGCCGGAGGGCGCTACGGACGAGGAGACGGTGGGCGGGGTCTTCCGGGACATCTCTGAGGCCTGCCGGGAGCTGGGAGTGGAGCTGGTGGGCGGCCACACCGAGGTGGCACACGGGCTGGACCGTATCCTGGTGGCCGGGCAGATGCTGGGAGAGGCCACGCCGGAGACCCTCTGCACCAAGGAGATGGTAAGGGCCGGCGACCGCCTGCTGCTGACCAAGGGGATCGCGGTCGAGGGCACCTCGCTGATCGCCCGGGAATGCCGCGGGAAGCTGGAGGGGGCTTTCGAGCCCTCGTTTATCGACCGCTGCGCCGGTTTCCTCTACGACCCCGGTATCAGCGTGGTGCGCGAAGCCGCCCTGGCGGTGGAGACCGGCCTGGTGCACGCCATGCACGACCCCACCGAGGGGGGCCTGGCCGGCGCACTCTACGAGCTGGCCTCGGCCTCGCACACCGGCCTGGTCCTTGATTCCGGGGCGGTCGAGGTCTACCCGGAGACGCGCTCCCTCTGTGATTTCCTGGGCCTGGACCCCCTGGGCCTGATCGCCTCGGGCTCACTGCTGATAGCCTGCCCGGCCGAGGGCGAGGAGGTGGTCCGCCGGGCCGTGGAAGAAGGCGGGATTGCCTGCAGGAGGGTGGGGGAAGTGTTGCCGGATGGAGAGGGAGTGTCGGAAACCAGGGAAGGCCGCCGGGTGCCGCTGCGCAGGTTCGCCAGGGATGAGATCTGCCGCCTGTTTTAAGCTCCTGCTTTGCCGGTACCCGAAAGATATGAAAATTTACAGACTTCTTCCGGGGGAGGGCGGAAACCTTTTTTAAAAGGTTTCCGCCCTCCCCCAGGCCCCCTCCCACCTTCCCAAATTTTTTATCATGTTTATGAAGTGCTTTCTACGGAAATAGATCTTTTTCCTCAATCAAGATAAAAAGTTTTGGAAGAAAAATGGGGGTGAAAAAACTCCTATACTATACATCTGTAGTGAAATTGGTATATAACCGTTGCCGGCGGCAGGACGCCGCCCGCCTCTCAGACCAGCCGCCTGAGCAGGCCCGAGATCTCCTCCTTGCGGGGGTGGTCCGGCGCCAGGCGCAAAAATTCCCGCAGGTGGGCGGCGGCCTGGGTGTTTTTCCCCTGGCCGGCCAGGGCTGCGCCCAGGTTGAGGTGGGTGGCCGGATCCTTAGGCTCGAGCTTGAGGGCCTTGCGGTAGAAACCCACGGCGCGCTTGATTTCACCGAGCCTGGCGTAAGCCACGCCCAGGTTGGCGTAGGCCTTGTGGTAGCCGGGGTTGAGCCTGACAGCCTTCCGGTAGGCGGCGGCCGCCTCCTCGACCCGGCCCTGCTGCAGGTATACCGAGCCCAGGTTGTTCAGGGCGTACGGGTCGTCAGGGTCCAGGTTAGCGGCCCTGGCGAAACTCTCTTCCTGGTTGCCGGTGAACTCCAGGTCGGTATCGAACATCAGCACGCCGTGGTCGAACCACCGCCAGGAGTCCCAGGTGCGGGTCAGCAGCCCACGGTTGCGCGCATCCTGGCCGCGCAGGAAGACCAGGCAGACCAGTACCGGGACCAGGAAAGACACCCACCAGGCCCAGGCGGCGACAGCCAGCCCGCTCTCCCCCCGGTAATAGACACCGGGTCCGCCGAGCAGTCCGGCATAGAGATAGAAGACCAGCTGGACCAGGGCGAAAAAAAGCCCGTACAAGCCCAGGGTCCCCAGCCACCCCAGGCGCAGGGCGTGCACCCTGCGGCTCAGCTCGAGCTCCGGGCCGTTTTCCTTGAGCTGGCGGTCATTCATGCAGGGCACTCACTGTTTCTCGGCTCTTCCGGTCATGGGAACGAAGCGGACGGAAATCACCTCGCGCCGCTTGACCTCCCCTTCGTGCTTCTCGTAGACCACCAGCTCCTGGAGGAACCTGCCCTCAGGGATCACCAGCCTCCCCCCGTCGGCGAGCTGGTCCAGCAGCGGCTGCGGGACTTTTTCCGGTGCGGCGGTAACGATGATGCCATCGTAAGGGGCTTCCTCGGGCCAGCCGTAGAAGCCGTCCCCGCACCTGACCCTGGCATTGGTATAGCCGAAACCGGCCAGGAGCTCGGATGCTTTCTCGCAGAGGGGCTCGACAATCTCGATCGAGTAGACTTCGGCCGCCAGCTCCGCCAGTACCGCCGCCTGATAGCCCGAGCCGGTGCCGATCTCCAGCACCCGCGACTCCGGCTTCAGCCGGAGCAGCTCGGTCATCAGGGCCACGATATAAGGCTGGGAAATGGTCTGCCCGTGCCCGATGGGCAGCGGGAAATCCCCGTATGCCTCGTCGCGGCGGTCCGGCGGGATGAACAGGTGCCGGGGAACCTTGCGCATGGCTTCGAGGACTCTCGCATCTTTCACGCCCCGCCGCTCGATCTGTGTCCTGACCATAGCTTCCCGCTCCCCGGCGCGCTTATCGTCCCCGCCCTGTTTACGAAGCATTATCACCTGTTCCTCCCCGGCCATGGTGGAGCCGCCGCAGCCTGAAGACGCGAAGATTGCCAGCAGGCTGATCACCAGCAAATTTTTCAGCCACATAAAACCTCCGGCAGGGAACTATTTTATCGACCTGTTTGAATATGAAATCAGCGTGGCGGATTTTCAATGTTTTTCTATGATTCAGCGTAAAGTCCCTGCCACACCGCCCTCGATACCACCTCCACCCCCCTGCCGGGACAACGACAACCGGATCGACTGCAAAAATCAAAGCAGCGGCGTGGTTCCGCGGCAATACCGTCATCCACGAATCTTTACCTTGACTTTCCTCCAAGATGCTGATAGTTTTCCCTGGAGTGCCGGCTGCCTTAAAACATTGATAAATGGTTAGTTTTCAGTTCGTACTCTCCCTGAATACCACGGCCCCCTGAGGCATCGTTGAAGCTCCCGGCAGCCGGCCGCACCATCAGCCGCAGTCCGGGTGGCTCACAGGGACAAGTTGCATAGATAACCGAGGATCACTCAAAGGGGCGTTGAAAAAAGACCTCAACGCCCCGAGGTAAAATTTATTGCTTCATGGGCTGTCAAGGGCAAGGCAAGCCGTTTCCAGTGTAACTGTAGGAAATTTTATATGTTATGCAATTAAAGTCTTCTTGCCACATGTTGTTGTCCCAAGAGCGGAAACGGCCCTTGACAGCCGTAATACCCTAAATACT
>JAFGTO010000388.1 GCA_016934095.1 Candidatus Glassiibacteriota bacterium | reverse complement strand
CACCCGAAGAGACCGCCGCCGCAGACACCCCGGAGACCCTCGACCGGCCGGCTTCGGATCCAAAAGCGATTTACTTCGAGCTCAACCGGCCGGAAAAGACTCCCGCCTCCCCTGCGCCTGCACAGCCGGCTACCGCCGATTCGACCCGCCTGCGGGTGCTCGAGGCCGAGCTGGGCGCCCTGAGAGATGCTGTCAGCCGGACCCCCAGGGACCGGACCCTGGTAAAGCGCGCCATGGATAAATACCGCCAGGTGATTACCGAGCGTAAGCGGCTCAAGCAGCCGTCCCGGGTCAGGGACTATTACAACTTAGGATACATGCACTACCTGAGCGAGGAATACCCACAGACCGCAATCGTTACGGAAGAGGGTATCCGCATGGCCCGCCTCGGCCCGGTCGAATACCTGCATTACCTCAAGGCTATGTCGCATTACCGCATAGCCCAACAGGCCGTGCAGCCGCTGCCTGCCGACACCACCGCCGATGAATCCGCCAGGCTGGCCGGCGCCACCCTCAGGGCCGGGCTGGATGCCGAGGGCAGACGCCAGGCGATCACCGAGCTCAGAAGGGCGATCTCCGAATTCAACTACCTGCTGAAAAACCCGGAGCTGCAGCAGCCTGCAGGAGAATGGATCCTCAAGTGCAGCAGCATGGTCGAGCAACTCTCGGCCTCCCCCTGAACCCGCCTCCCGGACTTGCTTTTTTCGCCGGCCATCATTATTAATTACACGCCACACTGCGCAGTGAATCGATACCATAGCCCGGAAACATCTGCCCAGAGAATGACGGATGGACAATACGGTAATCTCACGCTGGCAATCCAGAATAGAAAAGGGCCTCGTCCGCCTGCTGGAAAAACCGTCTGCGACAAGCCAGCAGAACCGCTACCGGGAAGCCCTGACCCGCAGCCGCAACCTGCTGGGCCTGCGGTCCCCGGTGGCCAGGATTTTCAACAGTTTCGGCGAGATCAGCCTCTCGCTGGGCTTCCAGCTTTTGTCCATCGTACTGTTCAGAAGATCGGAGAAGATCGACCCCCGCGACCCGGTCCCCAAGATAAACCTGAGCCGCTCCCAGATGAGCCTGGCCAACAAGTTCCTGCTCAGGGCTCCGGCCAGCGGGGCCGTGGCCCATAACCTGAACCAGGCGGACAGCCGCCTGGATACGCTCATCCGGCAGGCCAGGCTTCCGCAGAGCAAACTGGTGGAGGCCACCCTGCTGAAACGGCGGATCGAGGACCGCCTGCAGCTCTGGCAGGATGTCCGCCGGGGCGAGGTGCCCGGTGCCAGGGTGAGAGAGATCCTTTACCAGGAGAACGAGTTCGTGCGGCCGACCATGGCCGGCAAGATACCCAGCATCGCAGAGCTCGAAAAACTGGAGCCGCGCAGGGTCGGGTTCTACTACCGGGAATACCGCCAGCAACAGCAGCAACAAAAACGAAAACACTGATCAAAGGCGCGCTGTCTGCTGGATTTCCTGCTCTAAAGAAGGCCGCTTCCGGTCCAGCCGGAAGCGGCCTTGTCAGTCCTTCTGCCTCCTTCTATGCCGCCGGGCTGCCCGGCTTCAGAAATTCTCATAGGGCAGCATCAGGGATTTCACCATTGCCTGCCGGAGCTCCAGGTTCCTTACCATCTCGCTTTCCAGGAAGCTTATCCTCTGGCCAAAGCGGTCGAACATCACATCCTTGTATTCCTGCTGTTTAACCGCGCGCCTGGGATCGAAATGCTTAGCGTAGTCGGGCCAGATCTTGCTCATTCCTCCGGTCTTGGGCACGCTTGCGCCGGGCAGTATCTTCAAGGGATCGAACTCTATTTCATCGGCCACGATAGCCTGCTGCAGGCGCAGGGACAGCTCCTTGGGAACATCTATCAGGTCCGAGTCGCTGTTATTCCAGAACCCTCCGGTATTAAAGACATAGCAGGCCGTCCCCGAGCGGAAGAGCTTGAGGAAGAGCTCACAGTCCGTGCTCAGGGCGTGGCAGCGGAAGGGGTTGGCGAACGGCTCGAAAACCAGCTTCTTCATCTCTTCCGGGCTGACATTCTCTGCGGCCGTGCGTTTGGTCATCAGGGTGGCCCCCATGGCGGTGGCCAATATCGTATTGTCCAGCCGGACTATCGGCGGCAGGGTGGAATCTTTCATCAGCCAGACCACTGAGTGGGGCTTGCCGGTCTTGTCCGCCACCGTGCCCAGCACGTCCCGGCTCTTGATACAGCGGCCGTTCTGGTTGCGCACGTCGTTGAGCAGCGGGATTTTCTTGTCATCGACAATGACCACGCCGGAATTCATATAGCTTAAAGTCATCTCTTCACTCCAGCCCCGGTCGGTCTTGTCGAAGAGGTTGGGCTCCAGGGCCATGGAGAGGTCATTGTCCAGGTCGATCACGAAAGCGTCGTCATGAATGATCACCCCGCCTTTGCGGTTGGTGAGCGCGCTTTTACCGCTGCCCGAAAGACCGAAGTTGGCAGTGATCCTGGATTTGCCGTTGCAGGTGTCCTCACGGATCCCGCCGTGGCAGGGGACCATGTTCTGACGGACCGCGGCACGCCAGATCAGGGTGAGGGTGCCCTTTTTCATCTCGCCGAAATACCTCAGTCCCAGGATGGCGATGGCACTGGTGGTGTCATCGATGATCACCAGCCCGTCCGGGTAGTCCGGGTGGCGCCATTCGGGGTCCACCACCACCAGGATCGTGGGCTCGTCCAGTACCTTGCTTTTTTCGTAGCGCTCGACCATCCCGCCCTCGAACGCCTGGAAGTTGGTCAGCCAGTCGAAACAGTTCTTGGCGTGGCGCCTGGGGATCAGGAACCTCATTTTCAGCATGAACTCCTCGGTGAGTCCGCCGATCGCCGTGCTGGTGATACATTCCTTTTCTCCCAGGCGGAAGACCGCTTCACGCAGCACACTCAGGTATTTCTTGCGCTCGGCTTCGCCGGTGCGGCTCATCACCCTCCTGGCCCGGGCGGTCCTGCCCACCACGCTGCCGTCGCAGGACAAGAGCGCCGGACTGTTTGCCGCGATACCGAAGCTCTCCGGGTTGTACATCGGCAGGTCCAGCTCGATCACCCCCGGCTGCCTGCGGGCCATCTCATAACTCTGGGCCTGGGTCACGTGCTCCACGTTATTGGCGTAGAAAGCGGTCTGAATGGTCGCCCGAAAAGGGCCGATGCGGCGAAGATCGTTTTTGTATAGATCATAACTGTTCTTTGTACTCATACTCACTCCGTTGTATCATATTGAAAATTCTGCAGGGACTTACCATTTCTTAACGGATACCGGGGGCTCCCCGCAGCAAGCTGCGGGGAATGCCCTCGCCGGTCAATTCCAGGCCCACAATACAGCTCGTTTGTCAAACGGCAATAAAAAGGGGCTGCCCGTACGATCCAGTCCCTTAAAGCCAAGCCGGCTCACTCAACGCCGCCATTGTTAACAGTCTTCATCCAGCAGTATGATACCGGCCCCCTTTACACGGCTGCCGCCCGGTGTCATCATCCAACTTCCCGGAAAGCCGGCCCGCCGGGTGAGAACAGCCGCGTTTTTCCTGCCGTTTTGAGAGGAACCGACCAGTGATAGAATCACATCTTTTTCAAACGGTCTTCCAGTCCGTCAAGCTCATCGATAAGCACTTCGGGGAGCCTGTCGCCGAACTTTGGATAATGTTCGCTGCGGATAGACTCGATTTCATTCAGCCAGCCTTCCCTGTCCACAGCCAGGAGCTCGGCCATGTCCGCTGCGGACACATCAGCGGGGCGGTCGATGGCATCGAGGGCGGGAACGAAGCCGATGGGAGTCTCCTCGGCTTTACCTTCCCCATCGCAGCGCTCGAAGACCCATTTCAGCACGCGGCTGTTCTCGCGGTATCCGGGCCATAGCCAATTATCGTCCGCAGTCTTGCGGAACCAGTTTACGTAGAAGATCTCCGGCAGCTTTCCGGCTTGGGTCCTGGTGCCGAGATCCACCCAGTGCCGGAAGTAGTCGCCCATGTTGTAGCCGCAAAAGGGCAGCATGGCGAACGGGTCGCGACGGACCGTACCGGCTTTCAGGTCGAGAGCGGCCGTAGTTATCCTGGAACCCACGATGGAACCCATGAACACGCCGTGGTTCCAGTTACGGGCCTGGTGGATCAGGGGAATAGTGTCGGGACGGCGACCGCCGAAGAGAATAGCGCTTATCGGCACTCCTGCGGGATCTTCCCATTCCGCTGCAACAGCAGGGCACTTGGCTGCCGCGACAGTGAAGCGGGCGTTCGGATGAGAAGCAGGCTTCTCTGCTTTGCCGGCTTCCCATTCGTTGCCGTTCCAGTCGATAAGCTTGCCGGGAGCCTCGTAGCCGATACCCTCCCACCAGACATCTCCATCCGCGGTCAAGGCCGTGTTGGTGAAAATAGAATCGCTTTCCAGGGACTTCATGGCGTTGGGGTTGGACTCCAGGGAGGTACCGGGAGCCACGCCGAAAAAGCCGGTCTCGGGGTTGATGGCATACAGGCGGCCGTCCCTGCCTAGCTTCATCCAGGCAATGTCATCGCCGATGGTTTCCACTTTCCAGCCTGGGATAGTCGGGATGATCATGGCCAGGTTGGTCTTCCCACAGGCGGAGGGGAAAGCGGCGACAATATATTTTTTCCTGCCTGCAGGATTGATCACGCTGAGGATCAGCATGTGCTCGGCCATCCAGCCTTCATCACGTGCGATGACCGAGGCGATACGCAGGGACAGGCATTTTTTCCCCAGCAGGGCATTTCCACCGTAACCGGACCCGAAAGACCAGATGGTCCGCTCTTCGGGGAAGTGGGAAATATATTTTTTATCAAGGGGAGCGCAGGGCCACTTGCCATGATCGTGCTCGCCCTCGGCCAGGGGCTTGCCTATGGAATGAAGGGCGGGTATGAACTCGCCGTCTTCACCGAGGGCTTTAAGAACCTTGGAGCCTACCCGGGTCATGATGTGCATGTTCGCCACGACATAGGGAGAGTCGGTGATTTCGATCCCGATCCTGGCTATGTCGGAACCCACGGGACCCATGCAGAAGGGGATTACGTACATGGTGCGGCCCTTCATGCAGCCTTCGTACAGCTCCTTCATGGTCTCTTTCAACCCGTCAGGGTCGATCCAGTTGTTGGTCGGTCCGGCCTCTTCTTGCGACCTGGCGGCTATGTAGGTACGATTTTCCACGCGGGCCACATCGGAAGCATCGGAACGGAACAAGTAGCAGCCGGGGCGTTTCTCAGGGTTGAGCGGGATGGCCAGGCCGGAATCCGCCATCTGCTTCATCAAGCGGTCATATTCGGCCTTGGAGCCATCGCACCATTCAATGGCATCGGGCCGGGTCATCAGGGCGACCTCTTTAACCCAGGCGAGAAGCTTACCATGTTTCGTGGGTGCGTTCAGCAGGCACCTCCGTCAGTTTGAGAGTTGGCTGATCGCGACTGGCAGGCTTTTCAGCGTTTATGCCCGCCTCCGGGTATCCTGAGTATCCTAAATTAATATAATATATTTTTTTGATCGCACACGCAAGCAAATACGGAACGCTTTTTTACTTTACATCACCAGTGCCGTTAGATATATTCCATTTTGCAGGGAAAAGACGTCTCAATCTACCACGCTGCAGGAGAGCTGCAATGGGAGACACACCAGCCGCGACCCCGACCGGAAATTCCCTGAAAGAATGGAGCGGTATCGACTTGCTGGCCTGCATCCTTTCTGCCGTCTCCTATTTCTGTATCCTGTCCGGTGTAACTCTGCTGCTGCTCAACCTCTGGACCGGCTACCTGCTCACCGCCCTGGCATTGGTCTCTGCAGCCGCGATGTTCCTGGTAATCGATCCCAAGCTGCGCAGAGTAAGCTCCCGTTACGAGAAAAAGCAGAAAGAGTATCTCGAGGAATTAGACAGAATAATCGAATGGAAAACGACTGAGGAAACTTAAGCCCACCTCAATAGACTATGAACCCCGATACTTTAAAACAATCCGTCCCGGGCGCCGTTCTGGATACCCTCGATGGATCCGGCTTAGCAGCGGCCCTGGATTCGCTGCACCCGATAGGCTCTCCCCTGCTGGGAATCATCATCCCCCTTTTCGTGTTTGTCTTCGCCTCCGTGCTTACCTGGTGGCTCTACCGCCATTTCTCGAAGCAGGACCGCTGAGGCTGCAATTCTGAGTCCCTGGAAGCCAGGCCCCTGGTCCCTGCCGTTAATCAAGGCCCTCCCTGCCGTCAAGTTGCGCAGGACGTCCTGGGGACTATGGTTGCGGCCACCTCGTCAAAGAGCTGCGGAGCGCTGAAGAGCAGCGCTGCGGGCAGGGTGTAGTCCTCGTTCCAGGCGGAGAGCGGCATGGGCCTGCCATCCAAGGTGGCGACTTTTATGCCCCAGGCGGCGTTGATAGCCAACACGGCCGCCAGATCCCAGAGGTAGACCTTATCCTGCAGCACTCCGGCGGTGTAGCTGCGGCCGGTCATCAGTCCGTGGTAGGCCGCACTGCCCAGGGTCCGCAGCTTCCCGTCAAAGGTTATCCCGTAGCGCCGGTGGGTATCCGAGGCGGTTACGTAGAGCATGGACTGGCTGTCGACCGGTCTCGGCGGCTGTGCCGGGCAGTAGTCGCCGTTGCGGTAGACCCGGCCATCCGCGCCGGTATAGTACATCTCAGCCGTGATCGGCTGGTTGACCAGCCCGAACGCGGGCTCGCCCCCGGCTACCAGTCCCAGGGAAAACGACCAGGTGGGCAGCCCGCTGACAAAGGCACCCGTGCCGTCCAAAGGGTCCAGCACCCAGTACGGCCTGCCTGCGGCAACTCCGCTCAGGCCGCTCTCCTCGCCTATAAATCCATAATCCGGGGTGGCCGCTTTCAGCCCCTGCTTGACCATGCGCTCGATCTCACGGTCCGCCTCGGTCACCAGGCTGCGGTCCGCCTTGCGCTCGACCCCGGCCTTGCCGAAATATCTCAGGCCGATCTCTGCCGCCCGGTGCGCCAGCTCGATAATCTCAGCCAAATCGAATTGCTGCATTTCGCCATTCCCCATCGAAGATTCCCCTGAGACCAAAGGGCGCACACAGGGGGTGCGCCCTGCAACTAACTTGCCTCGCCCCTTGAGAAACCCACCAATCATTATATTTCATCACGGGGCGTTGAAGCATTTTTACAACGCCCTTCTAATCGTAATTATTCATAAACTCAGATAGCCGTGGTCTGGATTCACAAAATTGAGTTTAATCACCATCGGCATCCAGGCAGCTTTCTTCTACTTTTGCAGTCGATCAAAAGCTTTTGAACGGTCTTTTAAACCAGAACCAAATCGATCTCCCGGATGCCGTACTTAGGGTCTGCTGAAAAATAGATTTTCAGGTTCGGTAGCAAAAAGTTTTTGGAATCATCTCCCGGCCTGATCGAACTT
>JAFGTO010000387.1 GCA_016934095.1 Candidatus Glassiibacteriota bacterium | reverse complement strand
TTGAGCAGCACCATCTTGCGGGTCCTCACGAAGTCGCCGGCGCGCAGGCGGTAGAAATATACCCCGCTGCCCACGGCGGCACCGGAGTTGTCGGTGCCGTCCCAGAACACGTGGTAAGTCCCCGGCTCGCGGTCCTCATCTGCCAGGGTCCGCACCAGGGCCCCGCGCAGGTCGTAGACCTCGAGCCTTGCCCGGACCGGGTTTTCCCCGGCCACCGTGTAGGTGATCGTGGTCGAGGGGTTGAACGGGTTCGGGTTGTTCTGCTGCAGCGAAAAGCTCCGGGGCAGCTCTGCGGCGGCCCCGCCGTAAAGGGCCAGCCTGAAAGCCTCCTGCTGCTCGGGTGTCAGGTTCATGGCGGCCAGCACGGATTCCAGGTATTCGAGGTCGCTGTCGGTCAGGCCCGCGACCCTGCCGGTGTTAAGGGGGTCGCCGGAGCCGGCCAGAGTCGCGGCGGCATCCGGGCAGGTGCCTTTCATGATGTCGATCAGCAGGGCGATGGCATCGGAGATCGAATAGCGGCCGTCCCCGTTCCAGTCCAGGTCGGGGTTTTCCGGGTTGTCCCGGGCCATCAGCAGGAAAAAGATCACGTCGTTGATCGCGATCCTGCCGTCGTCCGAGAAGTCGCAGGTCTTTTCGCTGGCCGGCGGCGGCTCCGGGGCCGGCCCGCTGATCCCGTCGATCAGCCGCTTCAGCTCCTGCTCGGCCCGGACATAGGATTCGAGCTCGCCGGTGTTGTACTGCCTGGCGAAAGCCTCGGACTGCTCCAGCGTGTAGGAGCTGGAAGAAGCCATTACCTGCAGGGCTTCCATGACCTCGATGATGTCCCGGATCACTTTCATCCGCAGGGTGGGGCAGGCCGCGTGGCCCACCATGTCTTTGAGGCCTGCATGGCCCGGGTAAAAGAGGTTGGTGTCCCCGTTGTTGCGGATGGTCCAGGCGTTGCCGTAGCGGTCCCAGGCGGAGAAAGTGTCCCAGTAGCAGAACCCCCTGGCGCCTCTGCCCCAGTTGGTGAAATAGGGCAGGTAGTTTTCTTCCATGTGGCTGTAGATGTAGGGGGCGGCGCCGTAAGTCCAGGCTTTGTCGCCTGCGGCCTGGCGCTCGCGGACCTTGTTTTCAGGGTAGTCTCCGCGGTTGATCACCCAGATGTCCACCGCATCGTCCAGCTCCCCGCTCATATAGCTGAAATGCCCCATGTCGCAGCGGTAGATCATACTGGCGCCGCCATCTTGCCTGAGCCCGTCGTGGAACATCCCGGCAAAGAAATCTATGGCGGCGTAGTGGTCCTGCGTGGTGGGCTCGTCAATGTCCCACGCATTGCCGTATTGCGTCTTTTCGTTCTGGTAGCAGAAGAAATTGGTCCGGGTCCAGCCCATCTGGTTGATATGGGCCTCGAACTCGGTAACTATCTTAGTCCAGCCGGCGATATACTCTGCATCGTCATAGACCCATGTGTCGATCCTCTTCCCGGCAGGGGCGGGCACCGGCCAGGTGGTGTGGAACGGCAGGTAGTAGAAGGGGACCGGCACCCCGGGGCGAGGGTTGCCCGCGAAAGCCGAGCCGCTGAAATAGGGGTCGAACCGCTTGTCGTACTCGGTCCAGTCGGAGACAGTCAGGCTCTCGCCTGATCCGCTGAGCCCGGGAGCATGGCGGAAAGACGCCGTGCCGGTGGGGCTCTGGCCGTAGGGCATGATGTCCAGGTAGATGCGGTGCTCGTGCAGCATGCGCTGGACTACCCGCTCGAGCGAATCGTGCAGGGCGGCGTTGGCCGCGGTATGGTCCACCCGCCAGCCGGGCGGCACCGGGTCCCGGTAGCAGTTGAACTCGACACCATAGTTGACCTCATCGGACAGCTCGAAGTTCAGCACCTCCACTTCAACTTCGAGCTCCCTGTCGCTCACTCCCTCGCCGCTGACAGCCAGCGCGGCGCTGTAGATGCCGGGCGCGGCATCGTGCGGGATATAGATGTCCACGAAAATGGACTGGTTGTTCTGTTCGACTCCCTTGAAGACGGCGGAGAGCATGTACTCGTCCGGGATGTTGAACGGGTTGACCTGGTAGGTGCCTCCATCGGTATCGAAAGGCACCAGCAGGTCCGGGTACATCACGTCGCTGAAATTGTGGTACCAGGCCCGGTAGAGCTTGGTGAATTTCATGTCGAGCGCCATTGGGCCGCGGAGCCTGGAGAGACTTACCTCGATATTCTTGAGGGTGTCCGGTATCATCTTTTCCACCACTACCTGGAAGCCCACGAACTCGTTGCGGCCGGCCAGCAGGTGCACTTTGCGGTTGGATGCGTCCCAGACCCTGTTGAAAGCCTTGTAAGGGGCGGGCGCCCCGTCCACGTCGTAGCTTTGCTCATCGTACTCGAAAGCGTTGCCGGTGCGGGGGTTGATCTTGTAGTAGGGCGGGGCCGCCCAGAGGTTGTAGTCTGCGGAAGAGGCCACGGCCGGGACACTGTTGGAGACCGTCCCGGCCTGCGGTACTTCATCGAGAGCGCGCAGGGCGAAATAGTAGGTCTCGCCGGGTGTCAGGCCGGTAACTACGTAGCTCTGGGCCGTACCGGCTTCATCCGGGAGCGTCAGGACCGGGAAAGAATCGGCCTGCTCCCAGCCCGACTCATCCACAGGCACGCCGGAATAACGCAGCTCGTAGCGGGAGGCGGTCCCGCTGACGCCGTCATCCCCCGGGGCGGTCCAGCTCAGGATGACCTCGCCGTTTCCCGTGCCCGGCACGGCCTCCAGGTCCGTGATCTTAGCGGGTGCGGTCTCATCCAGGGGCACGGCCACCGCCAGGTCGTTGGAGATCTCCGACCAGTTCCAGGCTTCGTCGCGGGCGCGCACTGCCAGGTGGTAAGCGACTCCCGGGGTCAGGGTGGTTATCTCCCAGCGCTGCAGGGTCCCGGCGGTGTCCGGGAGCTGCACCCCGGGAAGCACGGCTGCGGCCTCCCAGGCAGCGTTGTCGGTGATCGGGTTTTCACTGTAGCGGAACTCGTAGGCTGCGGCCGTTCCCTCGGTCCCATCGTCTCCAGGGGCGGTCCAGGTGGCTGTAAATTTGCCGTGGTCCTCGGCTTTTTCCAGTGTCAGGTCGGTGGTTTGCGCAGGCGGAACCTTTTCGCCCTCCTCGACCTCGATCTCGATATACGGCCCGGAGCCGGTCTCGCGGGCGGTTATGTCCCGGTTATAATGGATATCCCTGCCGAAAAGCGCCAGGCCGTAAGCCTCGCCGTCCACCAGCTGCTGGGCCAGCTCCAGGTCGATCTCCACCTCGGCCCAGCCTCCGTTTTCAGGGAAGCTGAGGTTCATGGAGTTGACCAGGCTGCCGTTGTCCCCGTTGATCACGCTGCGGGCGTCGCTGCCCACCCCGGCCCACAGGCTGTCAGGATAGACCCGGTAATTGTAGCAGCTCGTCCCGACCTCTGCCTCGCCGTCCTTGGTGCCCTCGTACCAGGGGACCGCAATGGTCGAGATAATGTCTGTATCGAAAGCGAAAGAGGTTACCGAGTAGACGAACAGGGTGCAGGAGACCACGCGCGTGCCCCTCAGGAAATCGAACTCGAACTGCATGAAGGGGATCCCCTGGTAGTCCTTGATGCGCATGTATGTCCTGCCGCCCCAGTTCAGGTCGGCCTCCGAGGTATAACCGTACATCGGAGCATCCGCGATGCATTCCAGGGTGAAAAACTCCTCAGCCCTCGACTGCTGCGGCACGACAGCGAGAGCGGCCAGGATGACCGGTAACAGGGAAAGCTTCCTGAGCATGACTGCCTCCTTGAGTCCAGGTTAAAGTGTTTCGCCGGAGAAGAGTTATTTTCGTGTATGGTTAACCGGGAATTGATCAGCTAGTAAATATAAACAATCAGAAACGCCTTGACAATCGAAGATTCTCTGCAGCTTGCTGCGGGAGCCTTCAATTACGGGGGGAGTTCCCGGCTGCCGGGCGGGCCTGTCAGGCCGTTTCCGGCCGGGAAGAGACGAAACAGGGTGCATGCCCGGGGACCCAATATGTCGAAACAGGCGACAAAGGTCAAACATTTTGAGCAGGCATTGAAAAATGGCTCATGGCTCCATGTTAATATTTATCTTTTCCAGGGTTGCTAAAGGGTAAGGCAATCGGTTTCCAATGTAAGAGTTTAAGTTTTCTTATGTTATAGCATTTAAGCTTCCTGGCGCTTGTCTTTCTCTAGGAAGAGTAAACGGCCCTTGACAGTGTTTTGTATCCTGAATCGAGCGCCCGGGCGTACTCCCCGCGGCTTGCCGCCCAGGTCAAGCGGGCGTAAAAACATAACAATCAAAGATTCTCAGCAGTTTGGGCCCCGGGGAGTCCTCGATACCTGAGACGTCAACACTATTTTACCCGGGTTCCCCGTACAGGGATTGAAAGTGATTTTATTAACAGGGATAAGGTGTTAAGTTATAGGATAATCCTGGTGCTTTGTCTCAGATCAGGATCAAGACCGGCACCGGGGAATCGAGAGTA
>JAFGTO010000386.1 GCA_016934095.1 Candidatus Glassiibacteriota bacterium | reverse complement strand
TCGGATGTCAACCGGGACGGGTCGACCAATATTTTCGACCTGCTGGCCCTCTTGGGGATCCTGGCAGGCTGAGATGGAAACAGCGGGTCGTTCCCGCCCGACCCTGGATCTGTTGCCGGCCGGGCATCAAAGGTAATATCAACCTGAAGGGGGACCGCATCCGGCAGGAGAGCGCCCGTGTTATAATCCCGGGTACCCCGGCTGCGCGGATCTTCGCCGGCCTTTGCAAAATGCGGAAAGTTTAAGCCCGCCTTTCGGGAGGTATTGTATTTTCTGACAGGCGGGCTTATTTTTTTCCGGCGGCTGCGGTGTGGCCCTTTGTGCCTGCAAACCTGACGTAGTTGCGCAAAATACCCCGCGAGTCTTCAATCTGTCCCGGGCATTGTCAGAAACTTGCTTTACAGGCTATATTAAAAATTCAATTGATAAACGAGGGTAAGGTTCGAGGATGATCAGAGGAAAATTTCATTCGAGCAGGGGTCTTTACCGCCCTGAATACGAGCACGACAGTTGCGGAGTCGGCTTTGTCGCCCGGGTCGATGGAGAGCCGAGGCACGAGATTATCCGTCAGGGCATCGAGATCCTGGTGAACCTGACCCACCGCGGGGCTGTGGCGGATGACCCGGAAACCGGCGATGGGGCGGGAATGATGATTCAAATCTGCGACCCTTTTTTCCGGTCAGCCTGTGCCGGGGCGAAGGTGGATTTGCCGGAACCCGGCAAATATGCGGTAGGCATGGTGTTCCTGCCAGACAACAAAGCCGGGCGGGAATTCTGCGGGCGGGTTGTCGATGGCGCCGCCGCCGAAGCCGGCTTGGAGGTCCTCGGCTGGCGCGAGGTGCCGGTTAAGCCGGATACCCTGGGGAGGTCCGCCCGACTGAGCCGGCCGCTGATCCGCCAGGTCTTTATCGGTGATACCACCGGCGGCCAGGCGGATTTCGAGCGCAGGCTGCTGCTGATGCGCAAGATCGCAGAACAAAAAGTGCGTGAAGAAGGACGGAAGGACACGGTGGGTTTCCACATCCCTAGCCTCTCCTCGCGCACCATAGTCTACAAGGGATTGATGCTGGCCCACCAGGTGCCTTTATTCTACGAGGAGCTTAACGACCCGTTGCTGGCCAGTGCGCTGGCCCTGGTTCATCAGCGTTACAGCACCAACACTTTCCCATCCTGGGAGTTGGCCCAGCCTTTCCGCTATCTGGCCCATAACGGCGAAATCAACACCCTGCGCGGCAATCTCAACTGGATGCGCGCCCGCGAGGCCACTATCTCCAGCGACCTCTACGGAGAGGACCTGAAAAAACTGCTGCCGATAATCTCTCCGGGCGGCAGCGACTCGATGGCCCTGGACAACATGGTCGAGATGCTCGCCGCCTGCGGCCGCTCGCTGCCTCATACCCTGATGATGCTGGTCCCGGAAGCCTGGGGCGAAAAATACCGCATGAGCCAGGATAAGCGCGGGTTCTACGAGTATCACAGCATCCTGATGGAGCCGTGGGACGGCCCGGCGGCGATCGCTTTCACGGACGGCAGGATAATCGGCAGCTGCCTGGACCGTAACGGCCTTCGTCCCGCCCGCTACCTCGTTACCTCTGACGGCCTGATGGTGATGGCCAGCGAGGCCGGCGTGCTGGATTTCCCCCCTGAAAAAATCAAGAGTAAAGGACGGGTCGGGCCCGGGCAGATGCTCCTGGTCGATACGGTCCGGAAGCGCATTGTCTACGACGGCGAGATAAAAGCTGTCATCAGCAGGCTGCAGCCCTACCGCCGCTGGGTGGTCGAAAACAGGATCGACCTCCGCGGCTTGTTCGATTGCGCAATGCCCGTGCGCCCGGATCACGAATCGCTGATCCAGCGCCAGATCGCTTTCGGCTATACCGATGAGGATATCTCGGTTATCCTCAGGCCCATGGTAGAGAAGTCAGGCGAGCCGGTCGGCTCGATGGGTAACGATACCCCGCTCGCGGTCCTCAGCAGCAGGCCCAAGCTGCTTTATAACTATTTCAAGCAGCTTTTCGCCCAGGTCACCAACCCGGCTATCGATCCCATCCGCGAACAACTGGTCATGTCGCTGATGAGTTATATCGGCATCGAGGCCAACCTGCTGGATGAGACCCCGAAAAATGCCAGGCTGCTCAAGCTCACCCGCCCGATCCTGACCAACGATGACCTGGACAAGCTTAAAAGCGATGGAGACCTCCAGTTCCGGACCAAGACCATACCCATCCTCTTCCCGGTGGCCGAGGGGGTGAAAGGGATCAGGCGCGCACTGAAACGCTGTTTCAACGAGGCGGAGAAAGCCACCCGCCAGGGATACGCCCTGATCATCCTCAGCGACCGGGGAATAAACCGCGAAATGGCGGCCATGCCCAGCCTGCTGGCCCTTTCGGCTGTCCACCACCACCTGATCAAGACCGGCTTGCGTACCGGGATCGGGCTGGTCATCGAGACCGGAGAAGCTCGCGAGGTCACGCATTTTGCCATGCTGCTCGGTTTCGGCTCCAGCGCTATCATACCTTACCTGGCTTTCGAGAGCATTGCGGACCTGGCGATCTCCGGCAGGATCGAGCACGGGATCAATGTCCAGCAGGCCATCGAGAACTACCTCAATGCAGTGGAGAAAGGGCTGCTCAAAGTTTTTTCGAAAATGGGCATCTCGACAGTGCGCAGTTACCGCGGTGCCCAGATGTTCGAGGCTGTCGGTCTTAACCGGGCGCTGATAGAAAGTTATTTCCCGGGTACGGCCTCCCGCATCGGGGGGGCGGGTCTCAAGGAGATTGTCGCGGAGACTCTCGCCCGCCACTGCCAGGCCTTCCCGCAGCGCCAGGCGGGCCCGCAGCTCCTGCCCCGGGCAGGGGAATACAGCTTCCGGGCCCAGGGTGAGCACCATAATTGGAATCCTGAGACCGTGGCTACCCTCCAGCAGGCGGCACGCAAGGGCGACTATGGATTGTATAAGCGCTTCGCCCTGCTGGCCAATGACCGCAGCCGTGAGCTGCAAAGCCTCCGCGGCCTGTTCCACTTCAGGAAAGCCAGGCCGGTCCCTCTCGAGGAAGTAGAGCCGGCCGGGTCGATCATGACCCGTTTTGTCTCCGGGGCCATGAGCCTGGGTGCGATCAGCAGGGAGACACATGAAACCATCGCCATTGCCATGAACCGGATAGGTGGGATGAGCAACAGCGGTGAGGGGGGAGAAGATGAATCGCGGTTCAGGCCCTGTCCCAACGGAGACAGCGCGAACAGCGAGATCAAGCAGGTGGCTTCGGGCCGTTTCGGCGTTACCAGCCATTACCTGGTCAACGCCAGGGACATGCAGATCAAGATCGCCCAGGGATCGAAACCCGGCGAGGGCGGACAGCTCCCCGGGTTCAAGGTTGATGAGAACATCGCCCGGGTCCGGCACTCCGTCCCTGGAGTGACCCTGATCTCCCCGCCGCCGCACCACGATATCTACTCGATCGAAGACCTGGCCCAGTTGATCTACGACCTGAAAAATGTCAATCCCCGGGCCAGGGTCTCAGTCAAGCTGGTAGCCGAGATCGGAGTGGGCACGGTGGCCGCCGGGGTGGCCAAGGCC
>JAFGTO010000385.1 GCA_016934095.1 Candidatus Glassiibacteriota bacterium | reverse complement strand
GGGCGTTGAAAAAATACCTCAACGCCCCGTGGTGAAATTTATTGTTTCATGGGCTGTCAAGGGCAAGGCAAGCCGTTTCCAGTGTAAATGCAAGAGTTCATATATGTTATGAAAAAAAGGTCTTCTTACCGCATGTAGTTGTTCCATGAGTGGAAACGGCCCTTGACAGCCTTTATACCCTGTATCCTTAATATGTAACACGTTTTTAGAGATACTCTTGAACGAAGCCGCGGGAATCGAAATCCCGGCTCCAAAATCGAAAAAGCCTTCTTGAACGGCCCCTATCTGATCTGATATGGTGAATACTGGATGGATGCCCCTTCTGTACTGTTGCTGGTGGACTCCCTGCCGGCGCCTCACGATCCCGATCCCCTCTATCGGATAAAAAACAGCTTCGTCTACGATATCATGAAGACGGTAGCCGGGTCGCATGATGTTTTCCACCCCCTGTTCGTTCCCTTCTGTCCCTCGATAATCAAAGCTTTATATCGGATGAGAGGTTTCGAGTTGCATTTCCCTTCGGTTAGAGATGAATTGCAGCAGGGTATAAGGACAGCGACCGTAAGATATTTGTTTTTCCCCAGGCAATATATCGGGAATAAAGCCCATGCCCTGGCAGGCTATCTGAAAAAGCGCGGCGAAGAATTCCGTGTTATCCATTGCCACACCATATACGACCTCGGCCAGGTCGGGATGGAATTGAAGAGAAAGCTTTCTTTGCCGCTTGTCGTTTCCGTCTATGGCAGTGACGTGAACCTGATATTTGAAACCGGTGAATTTCAGCCGGATAAAGCTATTGTCGAGGCGACGAAAAAAGTGCTTATCGATGCCGACGCGGTAACCTGCGTAAGCAGCGACCTGGCAAAAAAGGTGGAAAGCCTCGGTGTCCCGGAGAACAGGATTTCCTGGATTCCCAATGGAATAGATAGAGCCTTTTTTTATTATTCAGATAAGATGCAGGAAAGAGAATCGCTTGGCTGGCCACAGGATGTAAAAGTGATCCTTTTCGCAGGCAATATATTCGAATCGAAAGGGATTGACGACCTGGTGGAGGCTGTCGCTTTACTTATAAACCAGAGTGAGATTACGGCTGATCTTAAAGTATTGGTCGCGGGCAGGCTAAACGAATATCAGAGCCAGGTCAGGGACAGGGTGAAAAAATTGCATATGGATGGGATATTCGAATTCCTGGGATTGCAGTCTCAGCAAAGAATAGCCGGCCTGATGCGGGCCAGCGATGTTTTCTGCCTGCCGAGCTGGCGGGAGGGCTGGCCGTGTGTGGTTCTGGAAGCCGTTGCCTGCGGCTGCCCGGTAGTCGCTACCGACGTGGGCGGTATACCGGAGATCGTGACGGATGATTCGATCGGCATGTTGTGCCCGACGCGAACGCCGGAAAAACTTGCAAACGCTCTCGCGCGGGCTTTCGGCAGAGAATGGGACCGGGAAAAGATCTCCCGGGCGGCCGATCCATACACCTACGACAAGCTGGCCGGTAAAGTGGAAGAAGTATACTGCTCGGTGGCCGGCAGTTGAACCCTCCCCTGGTTGGTCTGATCGATGAGAGTTGATTCGCACCTGCATGTGAATTTTAACGGCTGGACAGCCACTGCAATTGTGGATTACCTTGACCGAAACGACCTGGACAGGGGATGGCTTCTGAGCTGGGAGGAGACGGATTCAGTCAATCCGAATTACCAGCATCTGAGTGTCGAAGACATTTTCGAGGCTTACCGGCAGTTTCCGGACAGGCTGGTGCCGATGTACGCGCCTGACCCTTCCGCTGAAAATGCAATTGATCGACTGGTCGATTGGGCTGGCCGGGGGATCAGGGGCTGCGCGGAGCTGAAAGTGTCTCTCGGTTGGGATTCGGCTCTGCTTGACAATTATCTTGACAAAGTGTGTGAACTGCAATTGCCGCTGGTTTTTCACATGGAGCGGGGTTTCGACTATTTGCAGCCTGCACCGGGCTCAGCCTTTGAAAAATTTCTCGCCAGAGTCCTCGAATCCAGAAGACTTTTCTGTATCCCGGCCCGCCTGATGGATTTGCTCTGCAAAATGTCCGGGGCAATGGCCCGGCGAAAACAGGCAATGCAAAAAATATTTCCGGGCTACCTGCTGGGCTTCGCCGAACTCGAGTTGAGGCTTCAGCAGTTTCCCGGTCTGCAAATTATCGGGCACGGCCCGTATTTCTGGCAGGGGATCAGTTCCGATTATGGACTTGAAGGCGAAACCTTTCCTTCCGGAGCAGTTGCCGGTGATGGGCCGGTCGCCGGATTGCTCGAGCGCTACGACAACCTGTACGCGGATCTTTCGGGCAACAGCGGCTTTAATGCACTGAATCGCGATCACGGATACGCCGCCCGCTTTCTGGCAAGGTTCAGCCATAAAATTCTTTTCGGGACTGACAATTTCCAGTTGGGTCTGCCGGAGCTGCTCGAATCGTTAAAATTAGCACCGGCAGAACTCGATAAGATATACGGGGTAAACGCTGTCGGACTGCTAAGCTGATTCAGACTGCAGCCAGGTCCTTTGTTGATGTTAGAGGGTGGAACAATAGATGAAAGCCGCTATTCTTTGCCGCGAATTTTGCCGGACTGCGCTTCAAACACTTCGTTATTTCGGGGAGAGGGGAACCCCGCTGTCCCTGGTCGTGATCGAAACCGGTCAAAGGAAGAAATTCTCCGGGACCGAATTGGATTTCATCAAGGCCCACCAGGAGTTCGAGAGGATACTTGGCCGGGGCCCCTCGATCTTCAGGCGCACTCTGGCGCGCGTCCCGAACGGCCTGCGGAATGAGTTTTCCTCGCTTTATAAAAAGCTGTCGGGTAAAAGCGATCAGCCGGTGGCGGATTGTGCTGCGGAAAATTCGATTCCGGTGGTAAGGGTCGAGCGGCATTCATCGGAAGAGGCGAGGAGACTTCTGGAAGAACACGGGATCGAAACAGGCTTGCTAACCCGGTCGTCGTGGTTGATCAAAGAACCCCTGCTGTCGATGTGCAATTTCCGGTTGGTCAACGTCCATCCGGCGAAACTGCCCGAACACAGGTCGCTCGATTCCCTGCCCTGGTCGATAATATCGGGCGGCCCGATCGGCCTGACGGTTCATTTTATCGATAAAGGTGTCGACACTGGGCCGGTACTACTATTCAGGGAAGTCAAACCGCTGGCGGGGGATGACCTGATACGGTTGCGCGAAAGGATCGACAGCTTGATCCCCGAGGCGTTTTACGATGCCGTAACAGGTCTGCAGGCTGGTTTGCTGGAGCCGGTCGAGCAATCGCCGGAGGCTGGAGTGCACCATCGGCCGATGACCGTCGAGGAGCTTGTCGAAGCTGACCGTGCGCTTAGAAAAATGACGGAAAACGGTTGAACCCGGATTTATAAATCCTGTCGCAGCCCTGGTCCGTCCGGACATAGCCTGTCGGAATATCTGTTTAAATGGAATTTTAGTTAACTTCAGGAGATCGGTATTCGATCCCCGAACCGGATAGAGAACTGGTTCAACGGCTGAGGTCTGCCCTGTAAGGGCATGGCCTATTTTTTTGCTATGTTTTTCAGGGTTTCTTCTATCATTTCAATTGGACTCGTTTTCGGGGAGCAGGCCACTCCCTTGACAGGCAGTCGAATCCCTTTTATAATGACCGATCCGTACAATCGAATGACCACTCAGTCACAATTGGCTATGCCCAGGATAACTGAAAAGCGCAGGCAACTGCTGGAGCGGTTCATCCGCGGCCAGATCGAGGAGGCGGTGGCCGGGATTATCGGCACCGAGGGTGTCCAGGGGCTGACCATGGACAAGATCGCCGCCCGGGCCGGAGTGGCCAAAGGTACGCTTTACAGGTATTTCAGCAGCAAGAGCGCACTTCTCCGCGACACCGTGGACCACTGCCTGGGCCGTATGATAGAGGAGCTGAGCGCTATCCTGGACGGCGGTCTTCCGCCGCAGGAGCGGCTATGCGGGATGATCCTGCACCATCTGCGTTTTTTTGAAGATCACCGGGATTTGTTCCGGGTCCTGCTCTACGAGAGGAACTTGTCCCAGTCCACGGCGGCCCGCCAGGGCAGCAGCAAGTACCAGGCGTTCCTGCGCAAGGTCGCCGGGGTGATCGAGGAGGGGACTCGCTCCGGAGTGTTCAGGGAGGTGCCATCCCTGAAAGCGGCAGCCATGATGATAGAGACAGACATCGCCTCCATCGGCCAGAGACTGCTTTCCGCTCATCCGCAGCCGGTGGAGGAGGACGCCCGGAATTTATCGGACCTGTTTTTTTCGGGGATCTCGAATCGTGTTTAAAGGGCCGTTGAGGACTTTTTTCAACGCCCTTCTTGTCCGGGATTGAGAGGAAAGTGGAGAGCTAATGGTTTCAGCTTACAAATACGGCTTTGCCCCTCGCAGGCTGTTTCGCCCTGCCGCCTTGATCTTGCTGGCCGCACTGGGGACGGCCGGCTGCACCGGGGTGATGCGCGAAAGGCTGGGCAGCCGCACCCCGGCCGGGCCGGGCGTGCAGTGGGTGCCTCCCCCGGCAGCGGTGACCCCGGCCGCAGACACGGTTTCAAAGACCGCCGGGGTCCCCGGGGAATATCTCGAGGACTTGAGAAGCCTGACCCTGGAGCAGGTGGTGGATATCGCCCTGGGCAACAACCCCGAGACCCGGGCGAGCTGGGCGGCCGCGAGGGCCGCGGCGGCCGGGCTGAACAGCGAGCTGGGCGCTTATCTCCCCACGCTTAGCGCTTCCGCGAATGTCAACCGCTCCAGCGGCTCGGTGGCCGGGGGGCGGTTTACCTACAACCAGTTCGTCTACGGGCCGTCGCTGTCTCTCAGCTATCTCCTTTTCGATTTCGGCAAGAGGGGCGCCGAGGTGGAATCCGCACGCCAGGCCCTGTATTCCAGGAACTGGACCCACAACGCCACGCTGCAGGGCGTGGTGCTCCAGGTGGAAAGGGCCTATTTCCAGTACCTGTACGCCAAGGCCCTGTTCCAGGCCCGGGAGGTTACCCTGAGGGAAGCCGAGGAAAACCTGGAAGCCGCCGGGCAGCGGCAGAAAGCCGGGCTGGCCACGGTCGCCGATGTCCTCCAGGCCAGGACCACCCGTTCCCAGGCCAGGCTCGCCCTGCAGGATGTCGAGGGCAGGCTCAAGACTATCCGCGGCGCGCTGGCCACGGCCATGGGCCTTGACCCTGACCTCGAATACGATACGGGGTTCCTGCCGGATGAGCTCCCGGCAGAGGCAGTCTCGCAGACTGTCGATCAACTGCTGGCCGAGGCAGAGAGCCGGAGGCCCGACCTGGCCGCGGCCAGGTCTTCCGCCTTGGAAGCCGAAGCCAGGGTCAGGTCGGCCAGGGCCGATCTTTTTCCTTCCCTTTCCCTGAGCGGCAGCCTGGGCAGGGACTATTTCGACAGCCGGGACAGGTACAGCGACAACAAGCGCGCCGCCATCTCGCTCGAGGTCCCCCTGTTCAGCGGTTTCTCCAACGAACACGAGGTGCTCAAGGCCGAGGCCGAGGCGGACCAGGCCCGCGAGCGGGTGCAGTCGCTGAAGCAGAAAGTGATGCTGGATGTCTGGACCAGCTACTATGAGCTGAAGACCGCATCCCAGAGGCTGGAGACCAGCCGGGACCTCCTGGCCAGCGCCGATGAATCCTATCAGGTGTCCCTGGAGAGGTACAAGGCTGGAGCAGGCAGCATCCTTGAGCTGCTTTCCGTGCAGGCCGCCCTCGAGGAGGCCCGGGCACAGGATGTCCAGGCCCGGGCCGACTGGCTGCTGGCCATAGCGCAACTGGCCCACGATACGGGGACACTCTGGAGCTATGATGAAAAAACCGGGTCACCCGGAGCAGTCCAACCGGAAAAGGAAAATATGAAATGAGAAGATCAACCCACTCTGAACGGTCAGCACGGAAATATCGCGGTCGGGTCCTGGCGGCCGGGTTCGCCTGCCTGGTGCTTCTGCTCCAGGCCTGCGGTAAGGATAACGGACCGCCGGCTCAGCCGGCGGTACCGGTGGTTGCGGCACGGGTCGAGCAGAAGACAGTGCCGATGGAAATAACTACCATCGGCACGGTGGAGGCTTACAATACGGTCTCGGTCAACTCCAGGGTAGGCGGCGAGATAACCAGGGTGTTTTTCGAGGAAGGCCAGGATGTCGGTCAGGACGCCCCGCTTTTCCAGATAGACCCTGCCCCCTACCGGGCGGCCCTGGAAGGGGCCCGGGCGGTTCTGGCCAGGGACTCGGTCAGGGCCTGGAACGCGGGCGAGAATGTCCGCCGTTATGCCGAGCT
>JAFGTO010000384.1 GCA_016934095.1 Candidatus Glassiibacteriota bacterium | reverse complement strand
TGGCTTATTCTTGACGAACAGACCGTTTCCCCTGAAATTTTTATCTGCAAATACATCCTGACTCCTAATTTTTCAAGGAGTAAAAGTGGAAATCGAGCTCAGTTACCTGCCGGTGCTTCCCAGGGAGCGCAGCACTCCGATCGGCTGTATCGGCGCCGGTTTTATCATGAGCGACTGCCACCTGGTGGCCTACCGTGCCGCGGACTTCAACCCCGTGGCCATCGCGGACCCGGATGCAGCAAAGAGGACGGCGGCAGCCGAGCGCCACCGCATCCCCAGGGTCTATGAGAGCGCCGAGGCCCTGATGGCGGACCCTGAGGTCGAGGTGCTGGACATTGCGGTGCCGCCGGACAGGCTGCTGCCCGTGATCCGCCAGGCGGTGCAGCATGCAGGCAGCCTGCGGGGCATCCTGGCCCAGAAGCCGATAGGCTCGAGTTTCGCCCAGGCGGCGGAGATCGTGAGGCTCTGCCGCGAGGCCGGCATAGTGCTGGCGGTCAACCAGAACATGCGCTACGACCAGTCCGTGAGGGCCTGCAAGGACCTGCTGGGCCGCGGCCTGCTGGGAGAGCCGGTCCTGGCGACTGTCGAGATGCGCGCCATCCCGCACTGGATGCCCTGGCAGGAGAGTCAGGGCTGGTGCACCCTGCGGATCATGTCCATCCACCACCTGGACACTTTCCGCTACTGGTTCGGGGACCCGGACCGCATCTACGCCTCGGTGCGCCCGGACCCGCGCACCAGGTTCTCCCATTCCGATGGGATCTGCCTCTACATCCTGGAATACGACCAGAGCGGCCTGCGGGCCTCGGCCTGGGATGATGTCTGGACCGGGCCGTCGAGGGAGGGCGCAGGCGAGGACATCTCCATCCGCTGGCGGGTGGAGGGCACCAAAGGCATGGCCAGGGGGACTATCGGCTGGCCCAGATACCCGGACAGGGCGCCTAGCACCCTGGACTACACCACGGTCAAAGACCAGGGGGCCTGGCACCAGCCGCGCTGGAAAGAGGTCTGGTTCCCGGATGCTTTCGCCGGTCCGATGGCCGAGCTGCTGGTCGCCCTGGAAACCGGTAAAGCGCCTGCGCTCTCCGGAGAGGACAACCTCGGGACCATGGCGCTGGTCGAGGCTGCCTACGAATCGGCGGAAACTCACGCTCCGGTCTCTCCGCATAAATTCCTGGAAGGAGTCTAAGATGAAGCTAGGGCTTATCAACAGTGCATTCTCGCAGGTGGGGATGGATTTCGCCGAGGGGATCAGGCATACCCGGGAGATCGGGTTCGACACGGTGGACATTTTCACCGAGGCCTGGAAGATCAGCGACGAGGAGAAGAAGCTGATTGTGGCCGAGTGCAGGGCCAACGGCCTGCCGATCGTCTCGGCACCCTGCTGCGCCCTGGGGATCGCGGACTTCAACGACCCGGTGCGCCGCTTCCATGTCGACCGGGCCAAGTCCTTTGTCGACCTGGTGCGCGACATCGGCGGCAGGAACGTGCTGCTGGTCCTCGGAGAATACCTCTGGCAGCAGGAGGTGATACCGCCTTCCCAGCAGTGGGACTGGGCCGTGGAGGGCACGAAAGAGATCGGCGCCTACGCGCACGACAACGGGGTAGAGATCGCGGTCGAGCTGGAGCCGTTCAAGCTCTCCCTGGTCAACGACATCGACTCAATGGTCAGGTTCATCCGGGATGTGGACTCCCCGGCGGTCTTCGCCAACATCGATGTCAGCCACGTCTACCTTTCCGGCGCCCGGCCGGAAGAGCTCCGCCGCCTCAAGGGCCTGGCCCGCCACCTGCATTTCTCCGACTGCGACGGCAAGGTGCACGGCGACCTGCCGCCCGGCAAGGGAGTGATCGATTTCAAGCCCCTGCTCAAGGAAATCAAGGGCCTGGAGATCGACGGGGTGCTGAGCATCGAGCTGGAATACTGCCCGGAGCCGGACAAGATAGTCGAGTGGGTGCGGGACGCCTACGAGGTAACCGCCGGGCTGATGGCCGAGGCCGGGCTGCGCCCGTGATGCGGTAACGGAATGACGGGGAGAAACCTTGAAGATCAGGAACCTGACGAAAGATGACTTCTTCCTGCTGAACGGGATGGACTGGGCCCCCCTGCCCAGGGAGCGGGACTCGATCTACCTGTTCCTGGCCCTGGACCAGGGAGACTGCTGCTTTATCGCCGAGGAAAACGGCAGCTTCTCGGGAGTGCTGCTCGCTACCCGCAGCTCGGACGGCAGGTCGGTCTATCTCAACCACCTGCTGGTGGATAACCCTGCACGCAAAAAGGGTGTGGGCACCAGGCTGATGGAGCGCCTGCACCGTTATGCAGTCGAGGCCGGGGTGGAGCGTATCTGGCTGATGGCCTACGAGGACCTGAGGGCCTATTACGAGCGGCTGGGCTACCGGGAGTCCTACGATTTCCTCTCGCCCGAGCTGCAGCAGTACCTGAGCTCCGAGAAAAAAATCTCCGTCTTCGTGAAACATTTCAGCGGCTGAGCCGCGGCTGTCCGGCCCAGGCGACACATCTGCCCGGAATAGAGTAAAGGGGCTCGGTACACCGCGCCCCTTTACTATTCGTATTCATACCAATTTGAAAACAAACGTATAAAAATTTACAAAATTTTTCCGGGGGAAGGCGTAAACCTCTTGAGGAAGGTTCTCCACACGCCCCCAGGGCCCCCTCTCACCTTCCAAAATATTCGAAACGATATTAAAAAATTAAATCTATTAGAGGATGACGTTTGGAATACAACTCATTAGTGTAGGAATATTATTATTTCCTAAGCTGAGCGATTTTGCACTTGAAAAAGGATACCCTCGCGAGTTATATTGTTGTCTGGCAATAAGATAACATCGTCATCCT
>JAFGTO010000383.1 GCA_016934095.1 Candidatus Glassiibacteriota bacterium | reverse complement strand
GCGTGCACGCAGCAGTAGTCGAACTCGATGCCCTGGCCGATACGGTTGGGGCCGCCGCCGAGGACCAATACTTTCTTGCGGTCGCTGGTCGCCACCTTGTCCGGGGCGTTGTAGCTCGAATAGTAGTAGGCGGCATCCTCCACCCCGCTCACCGGGACCGGGTGCCAGCCTTCCACCACTCCCAGCGCCTTGCGCCGGCTGCGGATCTCTTTTTCCGGAACGGCCAGGAGCTGAGCCAGGTAGCGGTCCGCAAACCCATCCTTCTTGGCCTGGAACAGCAGCTCATCCGGCAGGAGTCTGCCCTTGTATCCGAGGATCTTTTCTTCCAGCTCGACCAGCTCTTTCATCTGGCTGATGAACCAGGGCTTGATATAAGTCTTCTCGTAGAGCTCCTCGATCCCGGCTCCCTTGCGCAGGGCTTCGTACATGATGAACTGGCGCTCGCTGGTCGGCTCGAGCAGCATCTCCATCAGCTCCCCGAGCGGCCGCTTGTGGAAGTCCCTGGCAAAGCCCAGGCCGTACCTGCCGTTCTCGAGCGAGCGGATGGACTTCTGGAAAGCCTCTTTGTAAGTCTTGCCGATGCTCATCACTTCGCCGACCGCGCGCATCTGGGTACCCAGCTTGTCCTGGACATCGCGGAACTTCTCGAAAGCCCAGCGGGCGAACTTGACCACCACGTAGTCCCCGGAAGGTGTGTATTTTTCCAGGGTGCCATCGCGCCAGTAGGGGATTTCATCCATGGTGAGCCCTGCGGCCAGCATCGAGGAGATCAGCGCTATGGGGAAGCCTGTGGCTTTCGAGGCCAGGGCCGAGGAGCGTGAGGTGCGGGGGTTGATCTCGATCACCACCACGCGGCCTGTCTTGGGGTCGTGGGCGAACTGGATGTTGGTGCCGCCGATGACCTCGATAGCCTCGACTATGTTGTAAGAGTATTGCTGGAGACGTTCCTGCAGGGCAGGGTCTATGGTCAGCATCGGGGCAGTGCAGTAAGAATCTCCGGTATGGATGCCCATCGCATCCACGTTCTCGATAAAACAGACCGTGATCATCTGGTTTTTGGCATCGCGCACCACCTCGAGCTCCAGCTCTTCCCAGCCGAGCACCGACTCCTCGACCAGCACCTGGTGCACCAGGCTGGCGCTGAGACCGCGGGCTGCCACCACCCTGAGCTCCTCCACGTTGTAAACCATGCCGCCGCCGGTGCCGCCCAGGGTGTAGGCCGGCCTGAGCACCACCGGGTACCCCAGTCTCTCCGCTATCTGCTCCGCTTCCTCCACGCTGAAAGACGGCTCGCTGAGCGGCATCTCGATGCCGAGACGGTTCATCGTCTCCTTGAAAGCGATCCGGTCCTCACCCCGCTCGATGGCATCCACGTTCACCCCGATCACCTTGACCCCGTACTTCTCCAGCACGCCGGAGCGCGCCAGCTCGGAAGACAGGTTCAGCCCGGACTGGCCGCCCAGGTTCGGCAGCAGGGCATCCGGCCGCTCTTTTTCGATGATCCTGGTCATGGACTCGAGGTTCAGCGGCTCGATGTAGGTGGTATCCGCCATGCCCGGGTCAGTCATGATGGTGGCGGGGTTGGAGTTGACCAGGACGATTTCGTACCCGAGCTTCCTCAGCGCCTTACAGGCCTGGGTGCCGGAGTAGTCGAATTCGCAGGCCTGGCCGATCACGATCGGGCCGGAACCGATAATCATCACTTTCCTGACATCGTCTCTTCTGGGCATGCAGCTCTCCTATATGGTTATTATAATTATACTTAGGGTACCACCGTTACAATTGGGGGCCGATAGAGCAGTGCTTAACAAAATTGTACAAAATTAACGCATCCTGCCTGACAAAGCAATCGCCAAGTTTACCTTACCGGAGCGTTAGTATGCTGCGGGGTGATCCGGGTCGGGAAATTCTTTATTGACTCAGTTCAAAGCCGGTGTTAATGATAAGGCCGTCCGGGTTTCCGGGCATGTCGGGCAGACTTGAGCGAAAGGCTTTCATCATGAGAGATACAGGGCGGGTAACCACCGGATTCAAGGGGCTGGACAACATCCTGGACGGGCTGCGGATCGGCGACAACGTGGTCTGGAGCGTGGACAATCTAGAGGACTACCGCTTCTTTGTCGCCCCCTTTGTCCGCCGGGCCCTGGAGGGCCGCAAGAAAGTGGTCTACATGAGGTTCGCAGGGCATGAACCGCTGGTGGAAGCCGCCCGGAACGTAGTCATCCACGAGCTGGATGCTTTCCGCGGGTTCGAGTCTTTCACCGCCAGGATACACAACATCATTACCGCGGAGGGCAGGGGGGCCTTTTACGTTTTCGACTGCCTGTCCAACCTGCTCTCGGCCTGGGCCACCGACCTGATGATCGGCCACTTTTTCCGGGTCACCTGCCCTTACCTTTTCGACCTGGACACGGTGGCTTATTTCGCCCTGATGCGGGGCAGCCACTCTTTCAAGACCATCGCCCGGATCCGGGAAACCACCCAGGTGCTGCTCAATGTCCACAATTCCGGCGGGGAAATCCACATCCACCCGGTGAAAGTCTGGAAGAGGCATTCTCCCACCATGTTCCTGCCTCACCTGAAAGAGGGCGGGGACTTCCTGCCGGTGGCGGACAGCTACCGGGCCACCAGCCTGCTGGCCGACATTTTCCGCAAAGGGTCGGAGAGCGCCAGGAGGCAGCTCGATTACTGGGACCGTCTCTTTATCCAGGCCGAGGAGCTGGCCGGCGGACCGGCGGCCGCGGACCAGCGGCGCCGGATGGTAGACCAGCTCTGCCGGGTGATGATAGGCCGCGAGGACCGCATGCTCGCCCTGGCCCACGAGTATTTTACCTTGGAGGACCTGCTGGAGATCAAGTCGCGGATGATCGGGACCGGCTTCATCGGCGGCAAGGCCGTGGGCATGCTGCTGGCCCGGAACATCCTGCTGCGAGACAAGTCTTTCGACTGGAGCCGGAGCCTGGAGGCGCATGATTCGTTCTATGTCGGCTCGGACGTCTACTATTCCTATGTTGTCCATAACGGCTGGTGGCGCCTGCTGATGCGTCAGAAAACCAGGGAAGGCTACCTGGAGACTGCGGCGGAGCTGAGAGAGAAAATGCAGCACGGCACTTTACCCGGGGAGATCAGGGAGGAGCTCCAGAAGATGCTGGAGTATTTCGGCCAGTACCCGATCATCGTACGCTCGAGCAGCCTGCTGGAGGACAGCTTCGGCAATGCTTTCGCAGGCAAGTACGAGAGTTTTTTCCTGGTTAACCAGGGTTCGCCCGAGCAGCGCTACCAGCAGCTCGAGGAGGCGGTGAGGAGCATTTTCGCCAGCACCATGAGCGAGGACGCCCTGGCTTACCGGCTGCAGCGAGGCCTGGACCGGGCCGAGGAGCAGATGGCCCTGCTGATCCAGAGGGTCTCCGGGGCTTACCGCGGGCATTACTACTTCCCGGAGCTGGCCGGGGTCGGGGTCTCCTGCAACACTTTCGTCTGGCACAGTCAGATGGACCCCAGGGCGGGGATGCTGCGGATGGTGCTGGGGCTGGGTACCCGGGCGGTGGACAGGGTGGAGGGGGACTACCCGCGGATTGTCGCCCTGGATGCGCCCCTGAAAAGGCCCCATAAGGGGTTCGAGGATACCAGGAGGTTCTCCCAGCGGGAGGTGGACCTGCTCGACATAAATAAGAACGCCCTGCAGACAGTGCCGCTGCTGGACCTGGCGGGCCGGGACCTGGATGACCTGCTGGAGCGCTACGGGGTCCGGGACCACGAGACCACCCGCAAGCTGGAAGCGCGCGGCGGCCCGGGACGGCAGGCGTGGATACTCACTTTTGACCGCCTGCTGTCCGATTCTTCGTTCCCCGGCCTGATGCAGGGGATGCTCAAGACCCTGGAGAGCGCCTACCGCTACCCGGTGGATGTCGAGTTCACGGTGAATTTCGCCCGGGACGGCTCGGCGCAGGTCAACCTGGTGCAGTGCCGCCCCCTGCAGACCAAGGGCCAGGCCAGGAAGGTCGAGATACCCGGCCGGCTGGCCGGGAGCCGGGTCTTTTTACGGGCAGAGGGCAATTTCATGGGCGGCAGCATCTCGCAGCCGATCACGAGGCTGATCTCGGTGGACCCGCAGGGGTACGACAGCCTGACCCTGTCCGGGAAATACGACATCGCCCGGCTGGTGGGCAGGCTGAACAGGGGGATCGGCCCGCGTAAAGAGCCGCCGACCATGCTGCTGGGCCCCGGCAGGTGGGGCACCTCGACCCCGACCCTGGGCGTGCCGGTATCGTTTGCGGAGATCAATAACGTGGCGGTCCTGGTGGAGGTGGCTTTTACCAGCGGCGGCCTGATGCCCGACCTTTCTTTCGGCACCCATTTCTTCCAGGACCTGGTAGAGACCGATATCTTTTACCTGGCGCTTTTCCCGGAGGACAAGAAGTCATCTTTCAACAGGAAATGGCTGGAGGGCCTGCCCAATGCCTTGGAGGAGCTGGAGCCGGAGAGCGCCAGGTACAGCGGCGTGGTCAAAGTCTGCCGTCTGGAGGATGCGGGCCTGCGTCTGGTGGCCGACGTGGTCTCACAGAAGGTGGTCTGTTTCCGCTGAGAGCCGCGCCGGGCGGTGGCGAACCTGACGCAAACCTAACGTTTGACGTACAGCGCGGAAGACCATCTTAGTAAACCCATTATTGACAGTCCGCGGGCGGGCTAGAGGCCGCAGGATGACACACCCCGCCTGCGAACCTGACGTTCGACGCACAACGCGAGCGTGATTGAGAGGTTATCCACGTGTTTCTAATCCGCGGGCAGGCTGCTAGGCAAACCTGCCACGGGCATGGCGACATCGTATTCCATTGTAGGGGCAGACCCCTGTGTCTGCCCGCTTATGTAAATATTAATTGATCAAAGGGCGCACACAGGGGTGCGCCCCTACAACGAGCTAGACAAATTCAAATTTTATGAATAATCAGGGCTATGCGGGTGGCGGAGCCTTTGTGCCTCTGTGCCTTTGCCCCTTACTGTCCCCAAGGCTTTGTTGCTCCCGGCACGAAGATAAAAATGGTTTTATGTAAAATCCCCTTGTGTTCCCCTTTTTCAAAGGGGAAGGCCGGCAGCAGGCCGCCTC
>JAFGTO010000382.1 GCA_016934095.1 Candidatus Glassiibacteriota bacterium | reverse complement strand
GCTCCGCTTCCCCGGCCGGCTCCAGCTCTTCCAAGTCCAGCTCCGGGGCAGCCTCGTCTTCAGGGGCTTCTTCGCCCGCCGGCGCGGCTTCCACCGGCTCACCTGTCTCCGGGCCCTCCGGCCGGGATTCTTCTTCGGCCAGGGGATCGGTATCGATTTCAAGGCGCGCCTCCTTTTGCCGGGGCGCGTTAAGGGATTTTTCGAAGCTTTCCATTTTTTCCATAGCAGCGGCGCTCCTGGTTTCATCGACCGGCCCGGCCGCGGTTCGATGTGATTCCTCGGCTGGAGGCTCGTCTTCAGGCTCCACCTGAGTATAAAGAGCTTCGGCCTCGCCCTCTTCCATTTCCAGGCCATCTCCCGCCTGGTCGCCTGCTCCCGCTTCCGCGGACACCAGTTCCTCCCGGTCCCGGGCTGCTGAATCTTCCTTACCGGCAGGTTCCGGGAGCTCTTCCGCCTTTTCATCCATGGTTTTCAAGTCGGGAAGTGCGTCGTAATTCAGCCCGGTCAGCTCCTCCTCATCCAGATTGTTTTGGCTGCTTTTGACTGTTTCTCCGGTCTTATCATCCTCATCCAGGAAAAGCAGCTCATCCGGCAGAAAAATCTCATCTTCCCCTTCCGGAGGCTCCAGGTCCTCCACCGGCTTACCCGCAGCAGCGGACCCGGCTTCCTCTGCGGAAGGTTCGGTGACGCCGGGATCCGGTTTTTTCTCTTCGGCGGGGCTTTCAATCGCCGGCGCCACTCGTTCCGGCACGGCCTCCTCGACCGGCTCAGGCTGCTTTTCTATGGTTTTCAGCGGTTCCGAATCCGGCTCCGCTTCTTTCTCCCCGGCTTCCGGGGCGGCCTCCGGGCTTTCGGCCGCTGCCGGCTCCAGGTCCTCTCCGGCTGGCGCTTCAGGAGCTTCGAGGTCTTCGGCGGGCTCGAGCTCCGGGACTTTTATCTGCTCGGCCTCATCCAGGGTGTCCAGGTCGGGTGTTTCCGGAGCCTCGAGTTCCACCTCGGAATCGGCTTTCGGTTTTTCGGCAGGAGCCTGGTCGAGCTCCACGCCGGCGAGGTCGCCGGGACCTTCCAGAGTTTCTTCCGGCTCGAGGTCCGGAATTTCTATCCGTTCCGTTTCATCCAGCATGTCCAGGCCGGAGATTTCCGGCTCCGCGGCTTCGGGTTCAGCCTCCACAGGCTCGGCTGTTTCCGGCTCTGCGGCTTCGGGTTCGGCTTCCACAGGCTCGGCTGCTTCCGGCTCCGCGGCTTCGGGTTCGGCTTCCACAGGCTCGACTGCTTCCGGCTCCGCGGCTTCGGGTTCGGCCTCCACAGGCTCGGCTGCTTCCGGCTCCGCGGCTTCGGGTTCGGCCTCCACAGGCTCGGCTGCTTCCGGCTCCGCGGCTTCTGATTCGGCTTCCACAGGCTCGGCTGCTTCCGGCTCCGCGGCTTCGGGTTCAGCCTCCACAGGCTCGACTGTTTCCGGTTCCGCGGCTTCGGGTTCAGCCTCCACAGGCTCGACTGTTTCCGGCTCCACGGCTTTGGGTTCAGCCTCCACAGGCTCCTCGGTCTTCGGCTCGTTTTCTCCCAGCCAGAGCATGCGCAAGGCGGAGCCGGGAGCGGAGCTGCGCGAGACTGTTTCCAGTATTCGCTGGAGGTCGTCCGGGGGCTGTCCCTGGGCCAGGGGCTCGGCCAACAGGACTACCGTATCGGCATACTTGAGGGCGGGAAATTTTCCGAGACGCTCCAGGGGAGGGGCCAGCAGCACCACTGTCCGGCCGGTCTCCTTGGAAAGCCAGTTGATAAGCGATTTCCAGCGCGGGTTCCCGTAGACCTCATCGGTGCGGGGTGTAAAGGTGCCGGGTGTGATCGCTTTGAGTCCGGGCCGCTTGCTGTCGCGCAGGATATTTTCCGGGGATACTCCGTAGAGAAAGTGGTCGGTCAGGCCTTCTTCGTTTTCGGTTCCGAGCAGCTCGCTGTGGGGAGAGAAGATGTCCATGTCCACCGCAATAAGACCGGCATGGCTTTTCAGCAGGCTCTGCAGGGCCTCGGCCAGTGCGCTTTGCGTTTTTTTGGAGGTTTTGCCTGCAGTGAGCAGGGCCACCACCCGGGCGCCGTCCTTTTCCGCGGTCAACTGAGGGAGCGGCCCGTCTCCCGACCCTCCCAGCGAGAAATGCTCCGCCTCGGGGAATGCACCGGTCAGAAGTTCGGCGGAGGAATCATCCATCACCGGGTGCTCCCGGTTGAATTGCTCGAAATTTTTGGTAAACTGGCTCATTTTCTGCTTTGACTTGTTAGCGATTTTCTAACCGCGGAGCGCGAAATCCAGTGCCTGGTTCAAAGGGAAACGGTCTTTTTCCTGGCGGATGACCCGGATATTTTTCAGGTCCGAGTAAGTCAGCCGGGAAAGAATTGCCTTATTAGTCGGGATCAGCCCCACTGTGGTGCCGGTTGAGCCCAGCAGGCAGGCAAGCCCGATACTGTTAGTAATGACTCTTTCGCACGCCGCCAGCGAGGAGAGCATATTTCTCAAGTTGGCAAAAATGTGCATGTGCGCGGAAATATTTTCCCACTTGTTGATCTGTTCATCGACAGCGAGATTGGCCGCAACCAGCAACTCGGTAGGCTCCAGTTCAGCGGTGAGCTTTTCAATGAATTTTTGCAAGTTCCGCACCAGCGTTTTTTCCTCGGCCTGCCATTCGGGCGCGCAGCCGATAAACCCGCCGCTTTTTTTCCTGCTTTTGCGCATGCGCACGTATTTGGCTCCCCGGTCGAGCTCTTCTTCCGAGAGCTGGATGAAATTAGCTGTGGGCTTGAGTGGTTTCCGGACCTGCAGGACACGGAACAGGTGGTTGAAGCGCTCGCGGAAGTGCGGCTCATCCGGGAGTTTCTTGATAAGCAGGTTATAGAAGCGCTCGGTTTCCGGGGTGGGCAGGCCTGTCTGGACTTTGGCACCGCTGTGGTAAGTTATCAGTGCTTCAGCCCGGCCTCCATTGAATGACAGGTTCACCGCCCAGTCGAAGTTCTCCTTCTGCAGGGCGGCGGCTACCCTGCGGAAGTGGACGTCAAAAGGGTGCAAGCTCCGGTTGCCGTACTCGACCTCACGTATCCCCGGTATGTTCTCAAGCAGGCAGAAGTGTTTGCGGGGCACGAGGATGCAAACCTCGGCCCGGGGGAAACGGTTGCGGACAGCCTGGATGAAATCGAAAGACAGGACAAGGTCTTCCAGGTTTTGGCCGGGTATGAGAAGTATCTTGCGCGGGTCGGTCAGGTGAGTGCGGAAAGAGACAGTTTCTTTTTCTTGCTGCCGGTGAAAAATACGCTCGAACAGGTCGTCGGTTTTTACCAGAATACTCTCGAGCAGGCTGTTACTCATGGCTGATCCCGGATGCGTGTGATGGATTTTAACAGGCCATTGAGAACTCTCTGCCGTTTGCCTGGACCTACTTGCATTGTATTTCATTTAATATTAAAATTGGTATTCCTATTTGTCAATAGAATAAACACTTGACGGAAAAGTAATTATTTACGGCAAGGTTTGCTTCCGGTTCGCAAAATGTTATCTTGATCCCTGTCGGCAACGGTGGGATATCAGACCTGGAGATTTATCCATTGTCCCGGTTCAAGGAAAGAATCATCCACCCGCTGGAATACGCGCTTTTCCGGGTGGTCATGGCCTTGGTGGTAGTCTGTCCGCACAGGGCGGCCAGGCTCCTTGGCCGCGGCCTGGGGACAGCAGCCTGGGGAGTGCTGGGGGTTCGCCGGAAGGAAGTGCTGGCTAGCCTGGGCCTGGCTTTCCCGGAGAAATCCCCGGCTGAGCTGGCAGGGATCGGCGCCTGCTGCTACCGCAGCCTGGGAGAGTTCTTTATCGAGATGTTCCGCATCCATCGCCTTTCCACCGACTGGATGCAGCGGCATATCGATTTCCAGGGCCGGGAGGTCCTGGACTCGGCGCTGGCCGGGGGCCGGGGTGTGATCAATGTTACTTTCCACTATGGCAACTGGGAGCTGATGGGAGCTTTCGCCGCCAGACTGGGGTATCCGCTGGATGTGATCGCCCGCAGCCAGCAGAACCGATTCTTCCAGCGCTACGTGGCCGCCGCGCGCGAGGCATGCGGAATGCGGCTTTTCCCGGTTTCGGCCTCACCCGGGAAAGTGGCCCGGTCCCTGAGAGAAGGCCGCATTGTCAGCTTCCTGGCCGACCAGGACTCCCACCACCAGGGTGTGTTCGTGGATTTCCTGGGGCGCCCGGCCTCCACTCCTAAGGGACCGGCGCTGTTTGCCCACAAGACCGGGGCGCCGGTGGTGCTCTCGCTGATGATTCCCCGGGGAGACGGCAAATATACCCTGAGGTTCGAGCCTGTGCCGCGGCCTGAAACAGGCAACCGCGAGGAGTTTATCTTCCGGATGACGGCATATTTCACCGGCCGCCTGGCCGAGCAGGTGCGCAGCCGGCCTGAGTACTGGTTCTGGCCCCACCGCAGGTGGAAAACCAGGCCCCCGGATTCCCCGGCCGGCGCCTGCTGAACGAAAGTCCCCGGACCTCCTCCTTTGACAAGGCGACCAGAGGGGATTTCATGCGACAGTGGATAAGTAAAGCGCCTTTTTCGAGGAGGGAGTGGTTTTATCTCGAAGAATAATCAAAAACCTGTCTTACCCCTTCACCCCCCGCACCTTGATGCTCCTCACCGACCCGGCAAACTTCTCGAGCTGCCCGGGTGTAACTCCCTGCTCCCTGATAATCGCCTCGGCAGTCGGTGCCATTACCTCCCAGGGCAGAGGGGTTTCCTCCACCACCTCGACCTCCGCAAACCCCGCCGAGCGCAGGTCTTCCAGGTATTCATCGCGACGGGCGCCCAGGCAGCCCACCCAGGCCTCCACCGACCTGCGGATAAAATCCGGGATGCTGACTGTGGAGACCATGTCCGAAATCATGAACCTGCCGCCGGGCTTGAGCACCCGGTAAGCCTCGGCGAAAGCCCTCCGCTTGTCCGGGACCAGGTTGATAACACAGTTGGAGATCACAACGTCGATGCTGCTGTCCTCCACCGGCAGGCTGTCGATTTCGCCCAGGCGGAACTCCACGTTGCGGAAACCTCCCCTGCCGGCGTTGGCCCGCGCTTTTTCGATCATCTCCGGGGTCATATCCACGCCTATCACTTGGCCGCTTTCCCCGACTCTGGCCGAGGCCAGGAAGCAGTCGAACCCCGCGCCCGACCCCAGGTCAAGCACGGTCTCGCCCGGCCTGAGCTCGGCCAGGGCCAGCGGATTGCCGCAGCCCAGGCCCAGGTTGGCGCCTTCCGGCGCCGAGGCGACCTCCTGCTTGCTGTAGCCGATTTTTTCCGCGATCTGATAGGCCTGTCCGCCCCCGCAACAGGGAGAGACCCCGGGCCCGCAGCACGAGGAGACTTCGCCTCTGGCAATCTTACCGTATCCCTCCCGCACGGCCCGCTTGATCCGTTTTTCACTCATGGTAAAGCTCTCCACCTGAAGTGTGTAGTGTTAAAAATCCTCTCCGCCGATAATCGACAAAAAAGTGGACTTAATTATAATAGATCGGAGTCTCGTAATCAAGGCGGAAGCCGGCCGGCTTCCGCCGGGCTTCCTGCGGGCATGACGCCTGCTGCGGCTGTCTGAACATCCTTGACAACACTGTGCGAGTGCTTGTATTATTTCTGCGAAAGTAAACGAAAGACATCGAAAGGGCCGCTTCCGGCCGTGCGCGCCGGTTCGCGGACATCCCTCCCGGGTAAGCGTTAATTTAACCATTCCTGTAGCCGGATGTTTACCGAAGAGAGACAGAAAAAGATCCTCGAGCTGATCCAGCAGCGCGGAAAACTGCGTATTTCCGAGCTTACCGGGCTATTCAGGGTGAGCGAGGTGACCTTGCGGGGCGACCTCTCCGCACTGGAGCGCCAGGGGTACCTTAAACGAACCCACGGCGGGGCCCTGTTGCGCGAGCGGTCTATCTTCCCGGGCAAGGTCTCACTTTCGTTCGGTGATAAGGTTGTGCCGCAGCTCGAGGCCAAGCGCAGGATCGGACTCAGGGCGGCCGAGCTGGTCAAGGACGGGATGAACGTGCTGCTCGACGCCGGGACCACGATCCTCGAGATCGCCAGGAACCTGAAAAACCACAAAAACCTGACAGTAATTACCGATTCGATCCCGGTGGCGGTCGAGTTGAGCGACTGCGAGGGCATTACCGTGATCGTCACCGGGGGAATGCTCCGCTCCGCCTCGCTGGCGATCATCGGCCCGGAGAGCTGGTCCATGCTCGAAAACCTGCATGTCCAGCTTGCCTTTCTGGGAGCCCGGGGAGTCTCTGTCGAGCATGGTTTTTTCTGCGGCAACACCGTGGAGGGAGAGACCAAGAAGCGCATGATGGCCTGCGCCGAGGAGACTTTCGTGGTGGTGGACCAGAGCAAGTTCGGCGCCAGCTCGCTGGTGCCGTTCGCCGTTTTCAGCGAAGTCGGCCACCTGCTGGTCGATGAGATCAGCGACCCGGTGCTCCTGCGACGGATTAAACAGACGAAGATAGACCTGATAGTCTGCAACGAGCAAAAATCGGGAGTGAAAATATGAGCACGGTCAAAGGAAATGCCCTGGTCGCGCAGAGCGGCGGCCCTACAGCGGTTATCAACGCCTCGGTCTGCGGAGTGGTCCAGGAGGCGGCGAAACACCAGGAGATCACCGGCATGTTCGCCGCGCATAACGGTATCCTGGGGGTCTTGCAGGAAAAGCTCTTCGACCTCGGGGCCGAGGACCCCAAAGCGGTGGAAATGCTCAAGACCACTCCCAGCGCTGCTTTGGGAAGCTGCCGCCACAAGCTCAAGAGCCTCGAACAGAGCCGCGCCGATTACGAGCGGGTGCTAGAGGTCTTCCGGGCCCACAACATCCGCTACTTTTTCTATGCCGGCGGCAACGATTCCATGGACACCGCGGCCAAGATCAAGGACCTGAGCGCCTCCCTGGGCTACGAAATGCTGGTCATGGGCGTGCCCAAGACCATAGACAACGACCTGGCTTTCACCGACCACTGCCCGGGTTACGGCAGCGTGGCCAAGTTCATCGCCACCAGCGTGATGGAGGCGGGCAGGGATACCGAGAGCCTCTATACTTTCGATACCTGTGCCGTACTGGAGACCATGGGCCGCAACGCAGGCTGGATCGCCGCCTCGGCCGCGCTGGCCCGCAGGAGCGAGGAAGATGCCCCCCACCTGGTCTACGTGCCCGAGGTCAGTTTCTCCAGGGAAAAATTTGTCGAGGACGTGCGCCGGGTCCATGCCAGGTTCGGCCGCTGCTTTATCGCGGCCAGCGAGGGCATGCGCTGGGACGACGGCAGGTATGTCTCCGAGGACTCGAGTTCCCTGGCCAAGGACAGTTTCGGCCATTCCCAGCTCGGCGGGGTCTCGCAGGCCCTCAAAGCCATCATCGAGCACGAGCTGGGCCTCAAGACCCGCTGGATGATGCAGGGTCTCACCCAGCGCAACGCCATGCACTTCGCCTCGCGCACCGACCGCGATGAGGCAGTCCTCTGCGGCGCCGAGGCGGTCAGACAGGCGGTGAGCGGCGTTTCCGGTTTCATGGTTACCCTCGAGCGCACCTCCAACGACCCCTACCGGGTGGACACGGGGCTGGCAAAACTCGAGGACGTGGCCAACGGGGAGAAAAAGCTGCCTGTGGACTGGATGAACGAGGAAGGCAACTTTCCCACCCTGGAGTTCATCGATTATGCAAGGCCGCTGGTCGAGGGCGAGGTCAGGGTCCCGGTCGAGGGAGGGGTGCCGCTCTTCATGCGTTTCAAGAAAAAGTGGCTGCCTGCCAGGTGCGCCGATTACCAGGTGAAATAAGCGCGACTGAACATATACAAATGATCGGAGTCAACCGGATGAATCTACAACAGGCTGCATCAGCTATCAGGGAAGCCTCTGCCGGGGGAGCAGTCAGCCTGGCCCGCGTGCCCGGAGTCTACCCGGCTTCGGTAAAATCCTTCAACGACGCACTTTTCTGCCTGGTCCGCACAGGCCAGGGCAAGCGGCTGGCCGTGGCCGGCCCGCCCGGAGCGGCCGCGGACTTCGAGGGCACGGTTGTCGAGGGGGTGAAAATCTGCGAGCTCGATGCCGGGAACGCCGCGGCCCTGCGGGAAGCCTTTCCCTGGACCGCCCCGGTAACCATCGGCCGGCGTGCCTCGTTCGGCACCGGCGACCGGCTGGGCGTGTGCACCCCGGGACACCTGCGGGCTTTCAGCCGCTTCGAGATCTTCCCGGTGCTGGCACAGCAGTCCATGCGCGAGCTGGGCAGGACCGGGCGCACGCCCCGCCAGGTGATCGACGATGCAGGCTGGGGAGCTTTCGAGGCCGGGTACGCCGGCACTTTCGCCGCGGACGCCGACCATATCAAGCAGGCGGATGAAGCGGTCTCCTGCTACCGGCTGGGTTTTACCATGTTCACTATCGACGCCTCGGACCACATAGACCTGAAAGCGGTCCACCTGGAAGATGATGAAGCCCTGGAGCGGTTCGAACAGCTCGGCGGCCACCGGGAGGTCCTGGACCGCTACCTGGGAAAATCGTGGAGTTTCAGCAAAGGCGGCCTGAAATTTACCATTGAATTTTCCGCTCCCGAGCTGGCGCGCTGCGCCCTGGTCTATCACCGGGCGGTGGAGCACATGGCCCTGGTTTACCGCGAGCTCAGCGCGGCCGCCGGCAACAGTGTCGAGGGGTTCGATTTCGAGGTCAGCGTGGATGAGACCGAGACCGACACCACCGTGCGCGACCACCTGTTCGTGGCCGGCGAGCTGAAAGCCAGGGGCGTTGCCTGGCAGAGCCTCGCGCCCAAGTTCACCGGGCAGTTCCAGAAAGGGATCGATTATATCGGCGACCTCGATGAATTCGAGCGCCAGTTCGCCGCCCATGCCCTGCTGGCCGAAAAGCTCGGACCCTACAAGGTCAGTGTCCATTCGGGAAGCGACAAGTTCTCGATCTTCCCGCTGGTAGGCAAGCACACCGGAGGTTTTTTCCACCTCAAGACCGCGGGCACGAGCTGGCTCGAGGCGGTGCGGGTGATCGCCGCCCACAGGCCCGAGCTGTACCGGGAAATGCACCGGTTCGCCCTGGAAAACTTCGGGAAAGACCGCGCCAGCTACCATGTTACCACCGACCTGGACTCTATCCCCGAGGTCGGCACGCTGGCGGACAGCGACCTGCCGGCCCTGATGGACAAGGTGGATTCACGTCAGCTGCTGCACATCACCTACGGCTCGCTGCTCTCCGTACGGGATGAGTCCGGAGAGTACCTGTTCCGCGACCGGATCTTCCGGGTTTTGTACGAGCGCGAGGAAGACCTGTACTCCAACCTGGACCGCCACATCGGCCGCCACCTGGAAACTCTGGGGACGGCTGCAAAGTAGACCGTACCGGTCCGGCAGGCCGTGGGCCTTGCGCCGCGGCCTGGCATAGACCTCGATGAACACGCGACAATACCTGATAAATGGATGCAAAGGAGCGACCGTGGCAAATGAATACCTGGCAAACCTGTTCGATGTCTCCGGCAAGGTGGTGGCGGTCACCGGCGGGGGAGGCATACTCTGCAGCGTGATGGCCGAGGCCCTGGGCCGGGCCGGAGCCGCCGTGGCCGTGCTCGACCTGCGCGAGGAGGCGGCCCAGACCGTGGCCCAGCGGGTGAAGACCGCCGGCGGAAGGGCAGTGGCGGTGAAAGTGGATGTGCTCGACAGGGCCAGCATTACCGAGGCCCACGCCAGGGTGGTCGAGGCCCTGGGTCCGGTGGACGTGCTGGTCAACGGGGCGGGCGGAAACAAGAAAGAGGCCACCACCAGCGAGGACCTTTCTTTCTTCGACCTGCCGGACAGCGCTGTCCGCTGGGTCTTCGACCTCAACTGCCTGGGCACCATCATGCCCAGCCAGATCTTCTGCCGGGCCATGGCCGGGCGCGGGGCGGGCAACGTAATCAATATCAGCTCGATGAGCGCTTTCCACCCGCTGACCAAGGTGCTGGGATACTCGGCCGCCAAGGCCGCGATCAGCAATTTCACCGAGTGGCTGGCCATCCACCTGGCCCAGAACTATTCGACCAGGATCCGGGTCAACGCTATCGCGCCCGGGTTCTTCCTCACCGAGCAGAACCGCTTCCTGCTGGTGGACCAGGAGACCGGCGAGCCCACGGCCCGCGGCAAGGATATCATTCGCAGCACCCCGATGGCCCGCTACGGCGAGCCGGAAGAGCTCCTGGGATCCCTGTTCTGGCTGATCAGCGATGCCTCGAGCTTTGTCACCGGCACGGTGGT
>JAFGTO010000381.1 GCA_016934095.1 Candidatus Glassiibacteriota bacterium | reverse complement strand
CGGATCGAGCCGCCGGTGTCCGAGCCCAGGGCTGCGGGTACCAGCTTGAGCGCTACCGCGGTGGCCGACCCGCCCGAGGAGCCGCCGGGTACCCGGCCGGGGTCCACCGGGCCCTTGACCGGGCCGAACGCGCTGTTCTCGTTGCTGCTGCCCATGGCGAACTCATCCATGTTGGTCTTGCCCAGGATGATCATCCGGGCCTTGCGCAGGTTCTCCACCACGTGGGCATCGTACGGGCTGACAAAACCCTCCAGGATTTTGGAGGCGCAGGTGGTCGCCCCGCCGCGGACCACCATGTTGTCCTTGATCAACAGCGGCAGGCCCGCACCCGGCGGCAGCTCCCTGCCCGCGGACACAGCCTGGTCCACGGCCTGCGCCTCGGCCAGGGCCTCCTCGCCGCGCATTGAGATCAGGCAGTTGTGGCTGTCGTCCTCGATCGCCGAGAGGAACTCCAGGCAGGCCTCCCTGCAGGAGACCCGGCCGGCCGCGATTTCCGCCGCCAGCTCGCAACCCGACAGTTCTCTGATATCGCTCACGGAATCGGCTCCATTCTGGTAGCGCGTTGGAAAATTCCAATTTCAGGTAATGTGGCGGTCAAGGGCAGTTCCGGGTGGCTATCAGCCCAATTCTTCCCAACGCCCTCTGGTTTGCCTGGGTAATGAAAGATAGTCCTGTACGTCGCGGCCGGTCCCCTGGATTCTCTGGAAGCCCAAGCCTCCGGAGTGTCGACATGTGCCTGACAAAATTATCCGGCCGCCGGCTCATGGCTCACTCGATCACCCTGGGCACGATAAAGAAGCGGCCCTCCGACCTGGGCGCATTTTTCAGGGCCTGGCCGGTGTTGTCGAACCTAACTACCCGGTCATCCTGCATCGGGGTCCGTTTACCCTCGAGCCAGGAGAGCGGGCTGACATTTTCGGTGTCGACCTCGTTGAGCTTGTCCACGTAGTCCAGGATCTCGTTCATGTCCCGGGTCATACGCCCGGTCTCGGCTTCATCCAGGCGGAGACGGGCCAGGTCGGCGATCTTGCGGACTTCCTCCTTGCTGACTGCCAATGCTCGCTCCTCGGTTTGGAACCATGTTAATAAGTCTGGAGAGATTTGATTTTTTCTATTCCTGACCTGCTCTAAGCTGAGAGGACACAGGATTCAGTGTGCCCCGGGGCTGATCTCATTTTATCAGTCTTTATCCTTCCAGCTCCACCACTTGAGCAGCTCGGGCTCGTGCTCCTGCTCGGTAACAAAATAAACCGCGCAGCGGAAAACGTAAAGCATGCAGCGGTCCACTTGCCCGCCTGCCAGAGAGCAAAGGGCCTGGAACATGGCTTCCGGGTCCTGCCCCTTAAGCTCTTCCGCAGAGCGGAAACCCAGGCTCCAGAGGTCTTCCGCAGTTGCAGGGCCGACTCCGGATATTTTGCGGAATTCGCTCAGTATGGCTTCCCTGTCCGGTGGATTCATCGGGACGGCTCCATCAGGTTTTATCCTGCCGTGGGCGGCCTGGCGGCGGGATTTCGGACCAGAGGCCACGTCATTCCCTTTTCAGCCTGGCGAAGCGGGCCATCAGCTTTTTGGTGAACCCGGAGTCGAACCTCACCAGCAGCTTGAAATCATCCGAGTAGGGGCTGACCTCCAGGATCGTGCCGGAGCCGAAAGTGTGGTGCACCACGCGCTCACCCATGCGGTAGGCCGGCTCATCCGCCCCGTAATCTTTCTCGAATATCGGCCCGGTGATCCCGACCACGGTGGGCCGGGCTCCGCCGCTGCCCGGACGGCCCGGGCCCAGGATCGGGGGGGCTGCCCCGATCGGCGCCCGCCGGCCGCCGCCGCGGGAAAAGGAAAAACCGGACCTGCGGGCAGCGGCCGGCCGGTGGGTCAGGCCGCTGTGCCGCTCGACCAGCTCTTCCGGGATGTCGCGCAGGAAACTCGAGGGGCTGCTCTCCAGGATGTCGGCAAACCGCCGCCTGCTGGCGGCCCAGCAAAGGAACAGCTTGTCCATGGCCCGGGTGATCCCCACGTAGAAAAGCCTGCGTTCCTCCTCCAGTTTCGCCCCGGTCGTATCCTCGAAAGCCCGGGCGATGGGCAGCAGGTTCTCCTCCACCCCGGCGATGAATACCACCGGGAACTCCAGCCCCTTGGCATTATGCAGGGTCATCAGGGTCGCACAGTCCTCCTCGGGGTCGTGGAAGTCGATCTCGCTGACCAGGGAGGTCTCGGCCAGCCAGGCCTCGAGGCAGGTGGCGCCGTTTTCCGGCGAGTAGCGCTCGCTGTATTCCTGGGCCGCGCTCACCAGCTCGGCAATGTTCTCCATGCGGCCCTGGGCCTCGAAAGTCTCCAGGTCGCTGAGGCTTTCCTCGTAGCGCGAGAGACGGATCAGCTCGGTCAGCACCTTGCTGGCGCTCTCGCTGCGCGACAGCGCCCTGAGTTCCTCCATCCAGGTGTGCAGCTCGATCACCTTGCCGGCGGTCGAGTCTGTCAGGCCCTCGGCCTGGTCCGCCTCGGCCAGGACATGGTAGAGCGGCTCGCCGCGCGAGCTGGCCAGGGAAGACAGCCTGGTCAGGGTGGCCGGGCCTATGCCGCGGGCCGGCACGTTGATTATCCGGTAGAGGCTGGTGCTGTCCCGGGGGTTGACGATAACCTTGAGGTAGGCCATCAGGTCCTTGATCTCCCTGCGCTCGTAGAAGCGCAGCCCCCCGATGATCCGGTACGGTATCCCGGCCCTGCGGAAAGCATCCTCCAGGGCGCGGCTCTGGGCGTTGGTGCGGTAAAGCACCGCCATCTCGCGCCAGCAGACCCGCTCCCGGGTGCGCACCGCGGAGGCGTGGATGACTATCTGCTCGGCCTCATCCAGCTCGTGCACGCACTCCAGGACCACCGCCCGGGCTCCGGAAGATTTTTCGGTCCAGAGTTTTTTCGGCTTGCGCCCGGTATTTCGTCTGACCACCGCGTTGGCCACCTCAAGGATATTGCCGGTCGAGCGGTAGTTCTGCTCCAGGCGGATAGTGGTCACCCCCTCGAAGTCGCGCTCGAACTCCAGGATGTTGCGGATGTCGGCGCCCCGCCAGCCGTAGATCGACTGGTCGTCATCGCCCACCACGCAGATGTTCCGCTCTTCACCTACCAGGGAGCGCACCAGGTTGTACTGGGCCCGGTTGGTGTCCTGGTATTCATCGATCAGGATGTAGGAGAATCGCCGGCGGTAGCGCTCGAGGACTTCCGGCTCGGCGCGGAAGAGCTCCATGGGTTTCAGGATCAGGTCATCGAAATCCATGGCGTTGTTCTCTTTAAGCTGCCTGCAGTATTCGGCGTAGACCCGGGCCGCCTTGCGCTCGACAAAGTGGGCGGCCTGGTCCCTGACCTCCTCAGGAGTGCGCAGGTCGTTCTTGTAGCGCGAGACTGCCTGCTGTACCGAGGCGGGGTTGAGGCTGCCGAACTCGGCCGGCAGCTCCTTGATGATCTTCTTGATCAGCCGCTGGCTGTCATCGGTGTCATAGATGCTGTAGTGGGCGGTATAGCCGATGGCTTCCGCCTCGCGCCGCAGGATGCGGGCGAACATACTGTGGAAGGTGCCTATCCAGAGCCTGGAGATGTCTTCGCCCAGCAGGCCCTGCAGCCGGCTTTTCATCTCGCCTGCGGCCTTGTTGGTGAAAGTCAGGGCCAGCATGCGGCCCGGGTTCACCTGGTGGACGCGGGCCAGGTAGGCGATGCGGTAGGTCAGCACACGGGTCTTGCCGCTGCCGGCCCCGGCCAGCACCAGCAGCGGACCCGACTTATGGGTTACCGCTTCCCGCTGGGGCGGGTTCAGGGCCTCGATCAGCTTTTCCTTGATTGAATCTGTCATCAGTCAGGTTTTTCCCGGCTTGGGCGGACGGCTCATTTCCTCTAACCGGCGGTCGGCAGGCAGACCAGGAAAACCGTGCCTTTTTCCTGGGAGCTGTGGGAAAGAAAAATCCTGCCGCCGTGGTTTTCCTCGATGATCCTCCTGGTCAGGGCCAGGCCCACTCCCCAACCCTTGCTCTTGGTGGTTACCCCTGTCTCGAAAATGTGGCGTCGGACCTCGCGTGAGATCCCCGGCCCGTTGTCGCTGAAAGAGATGTCCACCTCATCGCGCTCCCGGTCGTGGTAGGCGTGGATCACGATCATATCACCCCTGGTGGACAGGGCATCGATACTGTTCTTGATCAGGTTCTCGAACGCCCATTCCAGCAGGGTGGCGTTCCCCTGCACCGGCGGCAGGTCTTCGATATTCACCTGCAGGTTGATCTTTTTACCGCGCTTGGGCAGCCGCGCGCGGAAATAGCTCTCGGTGTCGCGGAGCACCTCTCCGATCCGGAGCTCCTGGTAGCCGCTCCTGCGGCCGATCAGCTCGAAACGGTTGGCCACCTTGGAGAGCCGCTCTATGTCCTCGGAGATGCCCAGGACGATTTCTTTCTCCTGGCCGGTGCCGCGCTTGCCGGCAGGCTTTTCCCGGCGGGATTTGCCCTGGTCGGCCAGGTTGATTTTCAGCAGCTCCAGCCAGCCGTAGAGGCTGCTGAGCGGCGTGCCGAGCTGGTGCGCGCTCTCCCTGGCCATGCCGGCCCAGATCAGGCTGCGCTCGCTGCGGGCCTGCCGCCGCAGCACCCAGATGGCCAGCACCAGGAAAACCCCCAGGATCACCCCCAGGTACAGCGGGATGACCCGCAGCTTGACCAGTGCCGGCGGGTCTCCGTAATGGATCACGAACCGCTCGTCCAGCGAGGCGTTGTAGATCCTCAGCGGCCTGTTCTGACGGTCCATTTGGCGGATTATCCTGCGCACTTCATCGATGACCTGGGGATCTTCGGTGGAAAAGTCATCGGGCACGCCGATCTTGAACCAGTATACAGGGTCGCCCACCGAATCGGTCATCACCATCGGGTTGTCGAACTCGATCAGCAGCTCGCGCAGCACCTCGGTGTCCTTGCCGCTCTGGATGAAAAGGTCTACCCGGCTGGGGTCCTCGAGGCCTGTCAGCGGGTTGACCGCGTTGACCCAGAACTGCGCCGCCGCCCGGCTCAGCGCATCCTCATCGCTTTCCAGCTCCCGGACCAGGCTCTGCGTGTAGAGAAAATAGCCGAGCAAAAGCAGAAAAAAGAGCGCTATTATTGAAAGAAGTGCCCAGTAGCTCAGCTTCGAGGGCAGCATCAGGATCGAGCGGTGCCTGATCGCGGCCGGCTGTGGATTTTCTCGCGGCATGAGGACACCCCGGATTCCGTCGAGGTAAAAGAACCTGCGTAAACCTGAAAATTACCTCGGATATCCGTCTATGGCAAGCTAAAAAAACGACTCTGAAGCACTGGTTTTCCTGCTGCAGCCTGGCCCGGCCGCCGGCCGCTAATGACTATCCAGGGCCCTGCACGACCCGTCCCGGTGAGCCGGGGATTTTTCAACGCCGCTGCAAGAATGGCATAATTAATGCATAGAACAAATGCATCGATAAAGTTGCTGGCCGGGCGGGGAATTCTCCGGCCCGGGCAATTTCTGAAACCCCGTGCTTTCTGCAAACCCGGATAATTCATCAGTAACTTGTCTCGTGCATGTTAAAACGCCGGCGGGTGCGGGCTGGCAGCCTTTTTGCTTTGGCACTGGTATCAGGCTGAACCGAGCGGCGCAAGGAAGGCAAAAAGGATGCCAGCCCGCACCTGACAGGGCACAGGGCTTACTCGCTGCCAAAATTTATGAATGATCCGGTCCAAGTAGAGGGACATAACGGTACGTGCGCCCGGACTCGGGAAAATTTTTCTGCAGCAAGACCGCAGCTAGCCGGCCTGCGAGCGCACCCCTCGCAGTCTGCAGCGGAGTGCGGCACGGCTGAACAAGCCTGGCCCCGGCCGGCCGCCGGATACCGTAATCAGGAGAATCCCGGATGCTCAAGCACAGCACAAGTAAAATAGTAGTCATCGCCTTGTTGGTCTGCCTGGGCTCTGCCGCCCGGTTGCCTGCCTCTGCCGGCAGGCTGAAATGGCGCCTCGGCATGGGCGGGGAGGCCTTTCCAGCAGCAGACGCGCGGCTGGCGGCGGCCCGGGACTCGCTTTTCAGCTACCCGGCAGGGGGTGCTTTCGTGGAGTCCTCCCCGGCTGTCGGGCCGGACTCCACGGTTTACGTAGGCTCCTACGATAACTACTTGTATGCGGTGGCCCCGGATGGTACGCTGGAATGGAAGTTCGAGACCGGCGGCAGGGTTTTCTCTTCCCCGGCGGTGGCTGCCGATGGGACAGTCATTTTCGGCTCGGGCAGCGGCACTGTCTACGCCCTGGCAGCGGACGGCTCCCTGAAATGGGAATACGAAACCGGCAAGGCGGTCCTGGCCAACTTGGCTCTCGGCCTGGACGGCACGGTCTACGTGGCCCCCTGGGATGAGTACCTTTACGCGCTCAAACCGGATGGGACCCTCGGATGGAAAGTCAAGCTCGGAGAGGAGCCGGCCTCCTGGACAGTGCGGGCCGGCCCGGTGGTCGATGTGGATGGCACGGTCTATGTCGGCGCTGACAGCCTCTACGCGGTGCGGCGGGATGGAACCCGCAAGTGGAGCTTCGGAGTTGCGGCCGGCCGGCCCTCCAACCCGGCCGCCGTGGGCGGGGATGGGACTATCTATTTCCCCACCGCAGCGGCCGTTTACGCATTGCACCCGGACGGCGGCCTGAAATGGAGCTACCCCGCGGGGGGAATGTCCTCGCCGGCCCTGGACAGCCAGGGAAACCTGTATTTCGGCTCTGCGGACAGCCTGCTCTACTGCCTGGACTCCACCGGCGCTCTCAGGTGGAGCTATGCGGCCGGCGGCGCGGTGCATTCATCCCCGGCTGTCGGTGCGGACAGCACGGTCTATTTCGGCTCGCAGGACAGCACCTTCTACGCGCTCTCCGCCGCGGGTGAGCTGAAATGGCAGTTCAAGACCGGCGGAGAGATCCAGGCTCCGCCCGCAATCGGGCCGGACGGCACAGCGTTCGTGGCTTCGCTGGACGGACGCCTCTACGCCATGGACACCGGTACCGGAAGCGGGGCGCTCGGCAGCGCCTGGCCCGAGTTCGGGCGTGATTCGCGCAACAGCTTCCGGGCCGCGGGTACAGCATCCGCCGGCAGCTTGAAATTCTATTTCGAGACCGGGAACGCGGTAAGCTCCTCGCCTGCTTTCGGGGCGGACGGCGGGCTGTATTTCGGCTCCTGGGACGAGTACTTGTACGCAGTGAGCCCCCAGGGATTTTTACAGTGGAAATTCAAGGCGGCGGGAGCTGTCAGCTCCGGCCCGGTCGTGGGCCCGGACAGCTCGGTATATTTCGGCTCGTGGGGCAGCCGGCTCTACGGGCTGCACTCGGATGGGACCCTGAAATGGGAGCTTTACCTGTCTGGAGACCTCCGCTGCACGCCGGCCCTGGGTGCGGACGGCACCCTTTACTTCGGCCTGGACGGCAAGCTGAGGGCGGTAAGCTCCGCAGGCAGGCTCCTCTGGACATACAAGCCGGCGGACAGCCAAAATCCCCCTGCCGTGGCCGAAGACGGCACCATCTATTTCAACTCCGGCACCGGCGGCTATTACCTGAACGCGCTCTATCCCAACGGTAAGGTCAGGTGGAGGTTCCAGCTCGGGAAAGCCCAGGCCGGAGGGGCCTCGATCGGCCCGGACAGCACGGTGTACGTCTCGGCCGTCGACCTTTTCGCGGTCAATCCGGATGGGACCCTCAAGTGGAAATACGATGCCACCACCTGGCCCACGGATTCCATGCCGGCGAGCAGTTTCGAGCACACCCCGATCGTGGGGCCGGAGGGCACGGTGTACGTGGTCGGTACCGACCGGCGCCTTCACGCCATAAACCCCGAGGGTACCCTGAAATGGAGGGTCCGGGTGGGTGCCGGGGCCAGGATGCCCCCGGTAGTCGGCGCGGACGGCACTGTTTACCTGGCCTCTAAAGGCGACTCGGTGTTCGCCCTCGACCCGGACGGCAGCCTTAAGTGGACCAGGTCGATCGGGCACGGCCTGAACCACCTCTATCCCACCACCCCCGCCCTGGGCCCGGATGGTGTTCTCTACCTGGGCACCCGGGATAACCTGCTGATCGGGGTCGAGACCGGCACCGGCGCAGGGCTCGCCGACAGTGGCTGGCCGAGGGTGGGACATGACCTGAGAAACACCGGCAGTATCGCCGGGACCTACGTTCCACCGGCGAAAAACTGCGATTTCAGCGGCGACGGGCTGGTGGCTATCGGCGACGTGATATTTTTCCTGCTGATTGGGCGCGACAGCCCCGGAGACCCGCGCCTGGATTGGAACGGGGACGGAGTCTACGATATCGGCGACGCAATCGCCCTGCTCAAAGACATCATGGGCGGCAACTGCCCGGCAGTCCCGGCGCTGCTTGCAGCGGAAACACCTGCGGATAATACCGCCGGGTTCTCCGCTCCGGATCTCGAGTACCTGGAAGGTTTGATTTCCCAAATGGCCCTGACCCCGGAGGAGCTGGGCGCCCTGCGCCTGGCCCTCTACGGCGGCCCGGAGCAGGCCCCGGGCCTGCCGCGGGCTTTCTCCCTG
>JAFGTO010000380.1 GCA_016934095.1 Candidatus Glassiibacteriota bacterium | reverse complement strand
GGGCGTGCTCAGGAAATCCTGATGCTCGTCCTCCGTGGCTATCACCGCCAGGTCATCGAAATAGGCCTGGAATTCTTCCCGGGTGGAAATCGAGCCGACTCCCCGCCAGTAATAACGATGAGCTTCCCTGAAATCCGTGCGCTTGGTATTGATCTTGACCAGCTCGAGGCAGGCCAGCGGGTCCACCCTCCCGGCGGCCTCGGAGTTGATCTCGAAGAGGATCTGTTCCGCGTTCTGGATATCTCCCAGCGCCTTGTGCAGCAGGGCCATTTTGAAACGCACCTGGAGCTTGTCTCCGCCCAGCCGGTAAGCCTGCTCCATGTGTTCGAGAGCCCGCTCCAGGTCGTCCCGGCCGAGCTTCTTCATGTAAGCCGACCCCAGCCAGTAATGGGCCTCCCAACTGTCCGGATCCAGCTCCAGCGCCCGGTTCAGGCAGGAGATCGCCCTGGAGAGGAAATCCTGGTTGAACAGTCTCTCGATAAGCTCGAAAATACCGACCCTGCCGGGTTTGTGCTCCAGGTAGCTGCGCCCCAGACCCACCTGGGCCCTTACGTTGCCCGGGTCGAGTGAGAGCGCGGCCTCGAAACTCTTCCTGGCCGACTCGGGGTCATCCCGCTCGAGCCGTTCGAAACCCAGCCGGATCAGGCCTGATATTCTGGCCTTAAGGGTATCCGGCCCGCCGATGACATCCATGTCAACGGCGACCGTGTCCGCACTCCGGCCCTCAGGCTCGCCGGCCGCCGGCAGGCTTGCCAGGCAAACCAGCAACAGGATCGGAAGAATTTTTTTCATACCGGGTGCCGTATCACGTGTCGATAGAGGTTAAAATTTCCGCTCCCCCGCGGTCAACCGCAGGTATCTCTTAGTACCTCGTTCCATGCCAAAGGTTCCTGGGGCCAGGGCTGCGGCATCCGGCCCGCCACAAACAACAAACTCCCCCGTCAGGAGGAGTCATGGGATTACGCCTCTGTTCATCCGGCTGGGTGTATTTGCCGCAGGAGTTCACCAGAGTGCTGCCAGGCTTAAGCTTTGGCCGGGATCACTTTAAACCCGCTGATTCCTTGTTGAAAAGCACCTCGTTCATACTGCCCGTGCGGTAACCCTGCAAGTCGAGGGTCACGTACTCGTAGCCCAGGCCCTTGAATTTCTCGACTATCCTGGGGTAGACTTCCGGATCCACGATCATGCGGAAATTCCGCGGGTCCAATTCCAGGCGGACAACAGTCTTATGGTGCCGGACCCTGATAGAACCCTTCACCCCTAGCTCCTCCAGGAACCTTTCGCCGGCATCCACCCGGGCCAGGTCATCCTCGGATATCTCGACCCCGTAGGGGAAGCGCGAGCTCAGGCAGGCGAAAGCCGGTTTGTCCCAGGTGGGCAGGCCGGCCCGCTTGGAGAGCAGGCGGATATCCTGCTTGCCGAGGCCGGCTTCCATCAGGGGGCTGCGGATCCCCAGCTTTTTCAGGGCCTGCATGCCGGGACGGTAATCCTTGAGGTCATCCACGTTAGAGCCATCCACTACCGCCTCGAAGCCCTCCTGCCCGGCGATCTTCCTGAGCCGGCCGAAAAGCTCGGTCTTGCAGATAAAACAGCGGTCGGTCGGGTTTTCCCTGAAACCGGGAATGTCCAGCTCTTCGCTGTCGAAAGCCAGGTGTCGGGCGCCCAGGCTCGCGGCGTATTCTACCGCTTCGTTAAACTGGCGCTCGGGGTAGGTCGCGCTCCTGGCGGTGGCCGCCAGGACCTTGTCGCAGCCCAGGGCCTGGATTGCGGCATACAGCAGGAACGTGCTGTCCACGCCTGCGGAAAAACCCACCACCACCGAACCGAGCTCCCTGAGTATCTCCAGCAATCTATTCCAACCCTGATCCAGGTCGTGCTCCAAGGTGTCGCTCATCTCAATCTCCCTTGATGGAATTTATTTGAAAACCGGTTGCCCCGGGATGCTACCCGGAACCGGCGGAAAAAATGTAACGCCCGCGCCCGGAACGCGAAGCCACCCAATCACGGGCATGGCACGCCATGCCCCTACATGCGTGTTGGCGGGGCCTTTGTGCCTTCGGAACTGCCAGGTCCGTAGTCAAAGGTGTAAAAACATCGTATTCTGCCGTAGGGGCGAGGCATTAGGATTACACACCCCGCCTGCCTGCGGCAGGCACCCCTCTTCGTAGAGGGGAATTTCTTCTTCCGCGCCCAGGGCAGCGAGGCTACCCAGCCACGGCTCCCTCTCCACTCGGGCGTCTTCACTTGCGAGTCCTGCCCTGTGCCTCCTACCGGTGAGGAGACTGTGCCTCTGTCCCTCCCTGCCCGTGCCTGCAGGGCCGGATACAGCCCCCCTGATGAATTATGTCATGCCTGACCCGTAAACGTCAAGCAGCAACTGGTTCTGGGGACTGCGGCTCTCGCCGATCGAGGTGACATAGACCCCGGGCTTGTCTGCCAGAGGGCAGACATATTCGCAGATACCGCAGCCGATGCACAGGTGCGGGTCGATGCGCGGCTGCTTGACAGTTACCAGCTCCCCGGCGGGGTTGACAACCTCTTTCTCCTCGAACCAGATCGCTTTCCTGGGCGTGGGGCAGACCTCCTCGCAGACTATGCAGTTGCGCCCCATGGAATAAGGGATGCAGCGGTTGGTGTCGAAGAAGGCCAGGCCGATTTTGGTCTCGTGCTTCTGCTCGACACTCAGCTTGCGGATCGCCTGGGTTGGGCAGACCTGGCCGCAGAGGGTGCAGTTGTACTCGCAGTAGCCGAGCTGCATCTTGAGGTAAGGCGTCCAGACACCCTCGAGCCCGGCCTCGGCCAGGGTCGGGTGAATGGCGTTCTTGATGCAGACTTTCATGCACTCTCCGCACTTGATACAGCGCTCGAGGAACTCTTTCTCATCCACGGCGCCGGGCGGGCGGATGAGCGCAGGGTTGAACTTTTTCGATTCCCGGCCTTCCTTGACCGCCGAGGAGGGCACCACCTTGCGCCCGTCGATGCGGAACAGGGCCACCGCTCCCACGGCTGCGGCCACCGAGGAAACCACGGCCCGGCGCCTGAGATCGACCGCGGCATCGGCCCGCCGGGGCAGCGAGAACCTGAAACCTATCGCTTGCGTGGGGCAGGCCTCCACGCAGTTCCAGCAGGGCATGCACTCGCTGCGGACCCAGCTCTCACTGGACTGGGGCTCGCAGGCGCCCTCGCAGTTCCTGCTGCAGGCCATGCAGTTGGTACACTTGTCCTTATCCACCACCAGGCGGAGAAAGCCGATCCGGCTCAGCAGGCCCAGCAGCGCTCCCAGCGGACAGATGAACCGGCACCAGAAACGCCGGCGCAGCCTGTTGAGCAGCACGATTGCCAGAAATATCAGGCCGATGAGAAGGCCCTGGAAAAAATAGGGCTGCTCGAACGAGAGCAGGTAGGTACGCAGAAAGGAGAAGACCGGCTCGGCCACGGCGGTCGCTGCCGGCCAGTCCAGGGCCAGCAGCGGGAATAACGCGGCCCGGGCCAGGTAGTTTAACACCGGGCTGACCGCCAGGCCGAACGAGCGGATAAGCACGGAGAAAGGGTCGAGGAAGCCGGTAAGCTGTAATCCGAAAGCCGAGGCCGCCAGCAGGAAGACCACCAGGATGTATTTCCAGGCCTGGCGGGTATCGTAGCGGTTCCGCCTGATCTGCTCCGAGCTCTTGCGCCGGGAATGGCTGAGCAGGTGGTTCAGAGTGCCCAGCGGGCAGACCCAGGCGCAGAAAAAACGGCCGAGGACCACGGTGAGCAGGACCACCGCCAGGCTCCAGAGCAGGGTACGCGGCACGCTGTGCGCTGCCAGGAAAGTGGATGCCGCCACCAGGGGGTCCAGATCGAAAAACACCTTGACCGGGTACTTGATCTCATCGGTGCCCTTGTACTCGGTCATCACCAGCAAGAAGAGGAACAGGACGAAAAAAAGGGCCTGGCTTATCCTGCGGGCTGTTCTCATCAGAGGCTAACCTCCACGGGCTGGAGCGCTGCCGGATCCAGGGTGCCCAGCCCCATCTCGCTTCCCAGCACCAGGTAGCGGACCTGGGCTGGCTCGATACCGAAAAGCCCGGCTGCCATGGCATCGGCCGCCACCGGGTCTACCGAGGCGATGACCGTGTCGCACTTCTTGACATCGGAGAGGCTGCCGCCCGAGGGCCCGTTGGCCAGCAGGATGCGCACCGCATCTACCACCGTGAGGCTGGGCACGAAGAAAGCTGTCATCTCCGCTATGCTCAGGTGCACATCCTGGTGGAGCTGGTTGCGGCGGCCTCCCAGCAGGCCGTAGAAATTTTTCATGCCGATAGTCAGCCGGCTGGCGCTGTGGTGTTTGGCGATGGGCACGTTGATGATCTTGTCCATCTCCAGGGCGTCGGTGTAGACCGGCCACTGCTTGATCAGCTCGCCCCCCACGTTCACTTTCCTGAACTTGTAGTCCTCGGCGTACGGCATCTCGACCCCGAGCTCCTCGGCGACCTGCTGGATGCCGCTGCGCTTGTAACAGCGCCGCGGGTCGTTGATCGTATTGTCCATGATCACCACCTTGCCCGCGCCTGCATCCAGGCACATGGCGGCCAGGGCTTTCACCACTGCGGGATTGGTGGTAGTGGCCTGTGCGGGAACCCGGTCCCAGCCGATGTTGGGCTTGATCAGTACCTTGTCGCCCCGCGAGACGAATACGCCCATGCCTCCCAGGGCTTCCACCGCGGCCCGGGTGATCGCCCCGGGGTCCTCGCCCCGGGCCACGGCCATCCTGGGCCCGGTAACTTCCAGCGGCTTGCGGCGGGATGAGACAACCCCGGCGCCCGGGC
>JAFGTO010000379.1 GCA_016934095.1 Candidatus Glassiibacteriota bacterium | reverse complement strand
TATTTCAATTCTTCATTAATTATGGGCTCCAGATCACCGATCAGTCGCATTTGTTCAGGATTATCGGCTACCAATACTCTTAGTGAATCGAGATCAGTTATAATTTTCCCCAAAGTTTCCGTATAAGGGGACAAATAGCTCTCTGATCCTGACAACAAGTATCCCCGCACTCCGACAACCGCGGCTCTATTATGGGAGAGGAGTTCTTCTATAACTGTTAAAGTTATGTTACTCTTTATATGGCTGGAATTGGCTGCAAGCGTTTGGTTAATACTCCTGTAAGACACAACGCCCATAATGCACAAGATTACCAGGGCCAGACCAAACCCTCCGCCGATTTTTTTCCCGATAGACCATTTCATGTTCGCCTCCCGCTTGAATAGCTGGTTACATCGTGAAAAGTTATAGACGCAATTATATTTCCACCTCTTCGTTGACAACAATCTCTGTATCGGAAAGAAGTTTTTCAGCATCGAGTATCACTATCCGCTCATCAGTCACGCCTTTCAGATATTTCTCATTGACAACGGACATCATGCCTGAGGGAGACTGTATTTTCCCGATCGGTAAGGAGCATACGCCGAGTATCAGGTCCGCCAGAATCCCGAATTCCATACTGTCTTTTTTCAGGATGATAATTTTGTTCAGTTCGGTCAGCCCCTTTTCCGGCAGGTTGAAAAACTTTTTGATGTCAATCACCGGGAGGATCTGCCCGCGCACATTGACCAGTCCGAGAACGAACTGCGGCGTACAGGGCAAGGGAGTGAAACTTTTCAGCGGATATATCTCCCGAATGTATGCCGTCTCGATAGCATAGGTTTCATAAGCCAAGGTAAAGTCTAAAATTTCGAGAAATTTCTCATCGGTTTTCTTTGTTTCGAGCTCACGGGACAGAGAATGCGCCCGGGCCCGGAGAAGTTTTTTTGCCTCGTCCGGAGTCGTTTCGCGGCCCCAATCAACGGAAATGGATTCAAGCTTTTTCTTGGTTTTTACCATGGATGAATCTCCCTTCAGATATTGCGCGAGATGATTTCCGAGAGTCTTCCTGCGGTTACACCTTCAGATTCCGGCAGAACTTCCGCCCGATCCCGCTTTTTAGTCAGCAGGAGTGCGTTTCTGAAATGTCTTTCGGACTCCCGGTTCTTTCCCTGCTGGCGGGTGAGGTTTCCCAGGGCGAAATGGGCCAGCACAAAATCCGGATCCAGGTAAAGCGCCTTCTTCAGGGCGGCCATAGCCTCATCAATCAGTCCCTCTTCCTGAAGTATGGTAGCCTGGAGATAGTAAGCCCCCGGATTCAGTTTATCCGCCGAGACCGTTTTTTCAGACCAATTCAGGGCGTCAGCCAGCTTACCCTGGTTAGCGTATGCTCTCGCCATCAGGGAGGATATCTGGCTGTTACTGTCGGCCGACGAAATTAACTTATCCACCACTTCCGGGTAGCGTCCCTGGGCATATAACGACAACGCTTCCTCGAATGGTGCAGGTCCGGTTTCAGGGACGGATTCCGGCTGCGGCGCAAAGGAATCGGAACTTGCCTCGGGAACGGGGACCGGCATTAAGTCAGCGGACGGAAAACTCTCAGGCCTGGCAGCGGATTCCAGGACAAACGGCGGGCTATCACTTACAGATTGGCTGTAAGCCGATGTATCCGGTACAGGGTTGGGTTGCCGCCTGACTTTTTTGTAAAAGGTGGTCCCTGAGAAATTGACTGTCTGAAACCGGGAGAACAGAATGTGGGATGTCTCGCAGGGACTCACTATCAACCAGCCTTTATTTATCAGGCAGTTATACAGGTTCTGAACGACTTTCATTTGACTTTTCTGGTTGAAATACATCAGCACATTTTTACACAATATTACATCCATCGCATTTGTATCGTTCATCAGTGATGGATATGTATCCTCCGCTAAATTGAGATAACTGAACCGCACCATTTTCTTGATATCAGCCCGGATTTGATAGCTATTATCTTTCGATTCCGAGAAATTATTTTCTTTTATATCCAAAGGAACGTTTCGAAACGACCATTCCTTGTAGAGACCTTGCGAGGCTTTTTCAAGAAAATGGGGGTTGATGTCCGTGGCCAGAATGGTGATATTCCAGTTTATCATGTCGGGGATGAGACTGCTGAGAAGAATGGCGATGGAGTAAGCCTCCTCGCCGCTGGCACAAGCTGCGCACCAGATTCTCAGGCGCCGGCTGGTCTCCCTTCGGGATTGAATCAATTCCTTGAGGACTCGTGCTTTTAAAGCCTCAAATATCGGTTTCTCCCTGAAAAAGTAGGTTTCGCCGATAGTGAGGTGGCTGGCCAGAATTTCAATCTGTTTCTTGTTCAACGGTGAGTTCATCAACCATTGAATGCACTCTTCGGCATCAGTAAAGCCGAATTCGGGCGCGGCGCGGCGCAGGCCCCTTTGGATGTCGGGCCAACGCTCCTCGGGAAAGTGAAGACCCATGTGAGAGGAGATGAATTGACTGAACCTGAGAAGGTCCGAATTTACAATGCAATCAGTCATGCTTCGACTCTTTCCCTTGCTCGATAGCTTGACTCAAAATCTTTTCCTCTTCGAGCGAGAGAAACCTTTCAAGATCGTGAATTAATATTATCCCGTCTTCAAGCTTGATTACACCATCAAAAAGCTCCATTCCAGGTGTAATCATTTCAGACGGAATTTGCTGCCCCTCCGTGGGTTCGATAACGCCCTGGACCCTGTCAGCCACCAGCGCCACAGCCCACTTCTTTGTCTGAGCGATGATTATCCGGTCATTCAAGTTTGTATCTCTTACGGACAGATTGAATCTTTTGCGGACATTAAAGACCGGTACGATCCGGCCGCGGATGTTGATAAGTCCTGAAATGATACCGGATACTTCAGGCAGAGGAGTAATTTCCACTGTGCGAATAATTCTCTGCACGGCATGAAGATACAGCGCATAGCGCTGGTCATCCAAATGAAAGACAACGAGTCTGTCCGTCTTATTCATAAGAATCTCCGATCCTCGATACCGGGAATGTCAGTCAGGTTTAATTCTGTCCTGAATGAATGAACCGGCGTCTAGCCAGGCGCACGGGCAGCTCATTCGGGCTGTTGATAATTGTATTAGTCTCTTAAATAGAACTGAAAATAGTTTCTGATTTGATAAGCTTGCCGCCCGCCGGGCAGCAAATTGCCATCATATAACTTATGCTGCCATCATTTATCATCGTTGCGCTTTTTTTCATTTCGCTGCTTGTTTTGTTTATACCGCTTCAGTTGTGATACCGCATATTTCTCATAGCAATCCGGGCAGATTGAGTGGCTGAAAACGGCTTCCGAATGTTTTGTTATATACCCTTCCATCTGCTCCCAGTAATTCTGGTCGTTCCGTATTTTCTTACAGTAGCTGCAAATAGGTAAAAGCCCTTGAAGTGTTTTTATATGCGAGAGAGCATCTTCGAGTTCTTTCACGCGATCGGAAAGGTCTTTTTGTAATCCCAGAACCCGCTCGCCCACCTGCAGGCGGGCAAGCATTTCATTAGGATTAATGGGCTTGGTAAGGTAATCGTCCGCACCGGCCTTCAGCCCCGCGACAATGTCCTCTTTGCCGCCCTTGGCTGTCAGGAGAATGATATAGACGCCCCTGGTACTTTCGGTCTCCCGGGCCCTGCGGCAGATCTCCACGCCCTCCATTTCCGGCATCATCCAGTCGAGCACGGCCAGCCTGGGTGAGTCTTCCGCCTGCATTATCCGCCAGGCCTCTGCACCGTCGCAGGTGATCACTACCTCGTAGCCCCATTTCTGCAGCAGGACTTGCAGCACCTTGCGCGACACGGAATCGTCTTCTGCGATCAGGATCCTCATGAGATTTCCTCTTTCCCGAGCTCCGTCAGGGCCGCAAAAAGGAGCTCCAGCTCTTTTTCAAGCCTGGCGAAGGCTTCTTCCGCCAGGGCGAGGTCGCCGGCCACGGCCATTTTTTCCAGGGCCAGCGCCGCCTTTTGTGCATCTTCCGCGTCGAAGTTGCTGACAGCGCCCTTCAGGCTGTGAGCCAGCCTCTCGATCCCGGAGGCGTCCCTTTCCGCGATAGCCCGTTGAAGCTCCTGCATGGTCTCCGGGCAATCGTTAATGAACAGCCGCACTATTTCTCCGGCAAGCTCGTGGTCTCCGTCCAGACGGTCCAGCAGGGCATTCTTATCGAAGACTTGTTTTATTTGCCCTGGATCCTTTTCCTCTTTCAAGGACTCTCCTCTGGAGGGGATCACTTTATCGATAGCTTCAAATAACTCCGCCGGACGGATAGGTTTTGAAACGTAGGCATCCATCCCGGCTTCGAGGCAGCGCTCCCGGTCGCCTTTCAGTGCATGGGCGGTCAGTGCGATAACGGGCAGGTGGCCGCCGGCGTCTCTCTCTCTCCCCCGGATGGCGGCCGTAGCCTCGAGCCCATCCATCTCCGGCATGTTTACGTCCATCAGCACCAGGTCGAATTTTTCCTTGCCGATATGGCTTATCGCCTCTTTACCGTTGCCGGCGACCACCACGCTGTGCCCTCTCTTTTCCAGCAGGCTCGCTGCCAGTTTCCGGTTGACCGGGTTGTCCTCTGCCAGCAGTATATGCAGGCGGTTCCGTCTCTCCCGCAGGGAGTGCCGGGTAATCAGGCCGGCGGCGCGCTTTATTTCAGGCCCGGCTGAACCGACAGCGGCCATGATAGTGTCCAGCAGGTCCGACTGCTTGGCAGGCTTGGTCAGGTAGGCGCTGATCCCGATTTCCCGGCAGCGCGCCGCATCCCCGCGCCGGCCCGCGGAGGTCAGCATAACGATGGGGATCCGGCCGTGTTCCAACGACTCTTTTATATGACCTGCCAGAGCAAAACCACCCATCCCCGGCATGGCGCAATCGATGATCAGCAGCTCGAAAGGCGCTCCCGAATCTGCCGCAGCCCGGATCTGATCCAGAGCCGCCTGCCCGTCTCCAGCCAGTGTGGGCCTCATCCCCCAGTTGGAGAGCATCTCCTTAAGGATGCGGCGGTTGGTGTCATTGTCATCCACCACCAGCACTCTCATTTCCTGCAACATGCCGGCTTCCAGGGAAACCTTTCCTTGCACCTCACCTTTTTTCAGGCCGAAAGGGGCGGTGAAATGAAATGTGCTGCCCTTGCCCGGTTCGCTCTGCACCCGGATGCGGCCCCCCATCATCCTGACCAACTGGGAAGAGATCGCCAGTCCGAGCCCGGTGCCGCCGTACCGGCGGGTCATCGATCCGTCCGCCTGCTCGAACGCCTCGAAGATCAGCTGCTGTTTTTCGGCGGGGATGCCGATCCCGGTGTCGGCCACCGAGAAGTGGACGCAGGTTTCTTCCCCGGATGCGGACTCAGTCTCGGCGCTGATTACCACCTCCCCTTTCTCGGTGAACTTGACAGCGTTGGCTACCAGGTTGATGATTATCTGGCGCAGGCGCCCGGGGTCGCCGGCCAGCGCTTCAGGCACCTCGGGCGAGATATGGCAGGCCAGCTCCAGGCCCTTTTTCTGTGCGTGCACCGCCAGGGTCTTGGCAGTGTCGTAAAGGGTGTCGCGCAGGTTGAAGTCGATAACTTCCAGGTCGAGCTTGCCTGCCTCGATCTTCGAGAAGTCGAGTATGTCGTTGATCACCTCCAGCAGGGCGAAGGCGGAGTCCCTGGCAGTCTTCAGGTAGTCCCGCTGCTCTGCGCTGAGCTCGGTGTCGAGCGCCAGCTCGGTCATCCCGATGACCCCGTTCATCGGTGTGCGGATCTCGTGGCTCATCCGGGCCAGGAACTCGCTCTTGGCCCGGCTGGCCTCCTCCGCTGTTTGGCGGGCCTGGACCAGCTCGGTGACATTGATCATGTTGAGCAGCGCCCCGTCATAACTCCCTTCCCTGTATATAGGCTGTACGCGCAGGACGACCTCGGCCCCGCCCAGCGGGCGCTGCAGGATATAAGGTTTGGAATCAACGTCCCGGCGAAAACTCTCTATGACAGGCAGGATGCGGGAAAGGGCCTGTTCGGTGTGAAAGTCCTCGAGTTTATTACCGACAATGGCGGAGCGTTCCATATTTACGAAGCGGCAGAAATAATCGTTGGCCTCGATGACAACGTTTCCGGCGTCGGCGAAGACTACGCCTTCCTCCATGCCCGAGATCATGGCGGAGAGCTTGGCGTATTCTTTCATCCTGGCTTCTTCCAGGGACTTCCGCTCGGAAATGTCCCGCACTACTGCATGGATGGCCATCTCACCGTCAAGGTAAACCTTGCTCAGCAGCACTTCCGCGGGGAATACGGCCCCATCGGTTTTTTGGTGGGACCATTCAAAAAAGTTAAAGCCGGACTTGATTGCCTTTTTGATTTGCCTGTCTGCCGAAGTCAATGAATCGGTGCCGTCCGGCTGCAGTGGAGGTGAAAATTCCGCAGGGTGCTTGTTGATAAATTCCTCTTTCGGCAATCCTCCAAAGATCTTGAGAGCGGCTTGGTTGCAGTCGATGAAATTGTTTCCCCTGATAATCATGATGGCATCCCACGATGACTCGAAGATGCTGCGGAACCTTGCCTCGCTGTCCCTGAGCCGCTCGCTGGTACGGGCTGCCTGGATCACCTGTGCGGTCGTGTTGCCGAGCGCCTCGAGGACTGCATCCTCCTCCGGGGAAATCGTATGTTTGGAAAAAAGGGCCAGGACGCCGATAGTATCCCCGCCTGCAAGCTTGAGCTGGTAACCGGCGAAGGAGGCCAGGCCGAGATCCCCGGCCCACTTCTTGTTATGCACCCGCGGGTCGTGAGCCGCATCGTTGGTCAGGAACCTGGAATCCTGGCCCGCTGCCACCCCTCCGATCTTGTAGCAGCCGAAAGGTACTCTGCGGTGGACCTCTCCATCGGTGTGCGTATATCTCCCGGAGCTCGCCATAAGGTGGAGACAGCGGTCCCGGTGTCTGCAGACATGAGGCCCTTCCGTAACTCCGGCGTGAATACAGCCGGATTCACAAAGGTCTCCCTGGGAAGTGACCCAGACCCTGCAGAAGTCCGCATCGAAAGCCTCTACCACGCCATCGGTTATTTGTTTCAGCTTTTCTGCCAGCTCTCCCGGGCCGAGCAGTGCATGCTTCAGGCTGTTGAGGTATTTCTGGCGGTTCAAGGCCCTCTCCCTGTCGGCCTCGGCCTTTTTCCGGCCGGTGATGTCCTGGATCATCCCGAAGCAGGATTGAATGCGACCGTCATCGCCGCGCAACGCTGTTACATGCACGTCTGCCCAAATCAGGCCGCCGTCCTTCCGGCAATAGCGTTTCTGGAAACTATAGCTGTCGCGTTTCCCCTCCATCATCTCTTCAAACAATACGCGGCTTTTATGCATATCGTCCGGATGGGTCAGCTCGCTGAAGGACTTATCCAGCAGCTCGTTCCCGCTGTATCCCATTAAATCCTGAAAAGCTCGATTACTTTTGATGATTTTCCAGTCATTATTTGTAATTGTAATCCCGATGGGCGCAGACTCGAAAAGGGCGCGGATACGCTCCTCGCTTTCCTTCAGCGCCTGCTCCGCCTGCTTTTCTTTGCTGATGTCCTCGAACAGCAGGGTATAAAGAGTACTGCCTGCGGAGACATGCTTTCCCATCTTCAGCTTGAAGACCCTGCCGGCCAGCTTTTTGTCCCTGATGCCGGCCTCGACATCGAAAGGTATCCTGAACCTGCTGATGGGGAACCTGGATTTCCTGGTAAAGATCTCCACGTCATAGACCTCCAGCTCCCCGGAAAAAGTGTGGAAGCCGACATGGTTCTCCTTGTCGTAGACCGCGCTCGAGTCGATTATTTCCAGCGGCTGAGCCTGCGCCCCGGTGCTCAGGTTCTTCATGCTCCTCGATATTTTCCCGCCGGTCCTTTCGACAGTAACCTGGTATTTCGCGCCGGGCTCCAGGGACTCGGGAATCCTGAGGACATTCGCCGTTTCCCGCTGGACCCCGGCCACCGAGTTGGAGACCGAGCCGTTCAAAATGGTATAACCCACCAGGTCGGGGAAAAAAGTCTCCCGCCTCACGGTCCCGGAGATGACCAGGGAAATATCCCTGATATTCTCCGCTTTCCTGGAGGTCCTGGTTTTATACACCACCCTGACATCCTCAGCGGCACTCCCGTACTCTTCAGAGGACATCAAATAGCAATCGCACTCATTACGAATATGCGGCTCGTGTATTATCTTAAATTTTCCGTCTTTTTCAATAATACGCCAGGCTCGTTCCTTTCTTGTCGAACATATTATCCAGTTTTTCCCGATAAGGTCCGACTGATCAGGCCCCCTGTACCTGAGCTGCCACTGCTCACCGTCATCGTAAGGCAACTCTTCCAGCGCTTTTACCATTTTTACGTATTTTGTTATCTTGCCGAAATCGCCTTTATTCAGTAAACCCCGCAGGTTTTTTCCCTTGTCCCTGAACTCGACCACTTTTTCGGTCAGCGAGAGGAAATTGCTGGAAAACCCCACGATATTCCAGTCCCGGTCCAGGTAGAGCTCGCTCATATTTCCTATCGAGCGTACCGTGGAAATAGTGTGGCCCATTTCTACGCGATCTGCGAGGCTCTGCGCATAGCGCTCTTTCAGCTCTTCCAGCCGGGCCCTGAGGCGCCTGGCTTCCCCTGCTTCTTTTTCCAGCTTTTTATTCCTGTCTTTCAATTCCTGGCAGGAGGATGCGGTTTTGTTCATCGATAGACCTCTTGACGGTTTTCCGGGGAATCAAAGCTTGCATAATCCCATCGCGGTACGGCTAATCAAACGAGGCCGCCAACTTTTTCAGCAATGCGGGTACCTTGCCAAAGTCGCTGGATTTATCGAAGAAGTAGTCTGCCCCGGACTCCAGGCATTTGCTCTGGTACTGAGGGTATGCATAGTTGGTAAGCATTATCACTATCGGAGAAGACTTTTGACTCTTGACCGTGTTAAGGACTTCTATCCCGCTGCCGCCGGGCATCCTGATATCCAGGATCACCACGTCGGGATGGAGTTTCTCGACCGCTTCGACAGCCTGGCAGCAATCCACTGCCTCGCCGACCACTTGAATCCCCTCGAGGGCGGAGATCGCAGACATCAGCCTGTTACGCATCAGCTCAGAATCATCTGCAATCAGCACGTTCATTTAAGGTTCCTTGATAAATTTTACTCGGGCTTCAACTCTGGTTTTCCTGAACATTCCAGTAGCTCCTGAGTGATTATAAACAGCGATGACAAAAAAAAATATCGTACGAAATACTTTTTATTCGTGGTTATTTTTTACTTAAGATGTATCTTTCCCGGAAGTCTTCTGTCGTCTTTTGTACTACAGGGAGAGAGGAAGGGAACAGGAAAGGAAAGCGGGAGAGGATATTTTCGACGGCAGGCTGGATGTGCGGGAAGGTTCTTTTACGCGGAGCTGCCGGTCCCGGGCGCCTGTTAATCGACCAGTTGATTCTTGATAGCGTAGCGGGTAAGCTCGGCGTTGCTTTTCATTTTCATTTTTTCCAGGATTCTCGAGCGGTAGGTGCTGATAGTCCGCACGCTCAAGGACAGCTCTGCGGCAACCTGGCTCACCGTCTTTCCCGAGGCGATCAGGCACATTACCTGGAATTCACGGTTGGAAAGGAGCTCATGGGGAGTCCTGTCGCGGCCGGTCTCCAGCTCAAAAGCCAGCATCTCGGCCAGGGCCGGGCTGACATACTTTCCGCCCAGGGCGACTTTTCTGATCGCTTTGATCAATTCAGCCGGGGCTTTTTCCTTGTTCAAATAGCCGGAGGCACCCGCTTTGAGGACCCGCACCGCATAATATTCCTCCGGGTGGACGCTGAGCACCAGGACCTTGACTCCCGGTTTTTCCGCTCTTAACTGTTCCAGGATCTCCAGGCCGCCCCTGCCGGGCATGGTAATGTCGAGCAGGACGATATCGCAATCGCTTTCCCGCACCAGGCCCAGCAGCTCTTCACCGGTGCCCGCTTCACCTGCCACCAGGATATCGTTAGTTTTTTCGAGTATCTTTTTCAGCCCTTCGCGGACGATCGGGTGATCATCGGCGATGATGATTCTGGTCATCGGTCCCCGCCTTTTCAAGGGGAATGGATAAAGTGAGTGTAGTCCCTTTGCCCGGGTTGCCGCTGATTTTCAGCTTGCCTCCACAGAATCGCGCCCTTTCCTGCATGCCGATGATGCCGAACGATTTGGAGGCCGAGATCTGGCTGTCTTTTATCCCGTAGCCGTTATCCTTGACTTTCAGCTCGAGCGACCTGCTTTTTTTCAGCAGGCTTATCCTGGCCTCGGTGGCCCCGGCGTGGCGGGCAATATTGGTCATGGCCTCCTGAAAGATGCGGAAGACGTTGGTAGTTACTTCCTCGCTCAAGTCCGGTTCCTCCCGGGTCAGGGCCAGACGGCACTTAGTCCCTGTCCGCTTGGTGTATTCCGAGACCTGCCATTCGACAGCAGCTTTGAGACCCAGGTCGTCGAGCAGGCCCGGTCTCAGGTCTGCGGAGATCCTCCTCACGCTGTTCAATATGCTGTCGATCAGGGCGGATATCGATTTTACCTGGCTGTTAAGATAAATGAGGTCCCAGGGGATATCTTCCCCCAGCAGGGCCATGTCGATCTTCAGCGCGGTCAGGGCCTGGCCCAGCTCGTCGTGGATCTCGCGGGCCATGGCGGTCCGCTCATTCTCCCTCGATTCCTGGAGGTAAGCGGTCAGGTTGTGCAGCTCTTCATGGGATTTTCTCAATTCCTGCTCGGCCTTTTTGAGCGAGGTGATGTCAACCAGCATTTCCAGGATTAAAAGGGTGTTGTCTACGTCCAGGAAAGGCTCGTCATAGATAATGTAAGACTTTCCGGATGGGTTGACCCATTCCCTTTCTTCCGGCTTGCCCGTTTCGAATACCCTGAATGTCGGGCAGGCCTCGCACGGTTCTTTCCTGCCGTGAAAAATTTCGTAACAATATCTGCCTTCAGGGTCTCCGAGCAGTTTCCGGAAAGTCTTGTTGGCATATTTCAGGGAATAGTCCGGTGCATACAGGCAGACAGCCGCAGGGATCACCTCGAGCACGCTAAAAAGAAGCTGTTTGCTCTTCCTGAGCG
>JAFGTO010000378.1 GCA_016934095.1 Candidatus Glassiibacteriota bacterium | reverse complement strand
TTGGGCCTGAGATCGACTTCCCTGCGCAACCTTACCGAGATGTGGCGTATCCTGCGCCCGGCCGGTATGCTGGAGATATTTCTTGCTTCACGACAAGGCGAGCTCCTGGGCGGGCTGGGTGTCTGGCAGCACGCCGGTGTGGTTGTCGAGTGGGGCTCGGTCCAGTCCGAAAGGGCCAGGGTGGAAAAGCTCTATTGTTCGGATCTGCTCAAGTGGGAGGTCATCCGCTGGGGACACGGCCGGGGTTACCGACTGTATGACCTGGCCGGAGTAGCGCCTGACCCGGACCGGGCCGATCCAAAAAAAAGAGGGATCTACCAGTTCAAGGCCAAGTGGGGGGGGAGATACCGGGAATCGCAAGTTTTTTTCAAGCCTTTGAAACCCTTGCGACATAAGATATTGAAACTGGGCTCGTCGCTAGCCCGAAAGCTCCTCGGCTGATTCGTGGCCGGCTGCTGGATATTGAACCTGGGTTTGTACAGGGTGGAAGACAGGGTGCGGTCAAGGTTTTCAGAGGACTTCCCGGTAGATCTCCAGCAGGTCCCGGGTCACTTTTTCTTGCTGGCAGTTCCGGCTGAACCATTCCCGGGCCGTCCTCCCGGCCCCGGCGCAGTAATCCCGGTCATCATGGAGGGCCACCAGGCGCTCGAAAACCTCCCGGGGCGACCCGGCGTACAGCACCGGGAAATCTTCATAGTGTTCCGAGACCACCGCCCGGTCGTAAGAGGAAACCACCGGCTTGCCGAAATAACAGCCCTCCAGCAGGACCTGGGGATAGTGCGGGACCCCCAGCTCGCCGTACCTGAAATAACCGACCACCACGTCGCAGTTGCGGTAGAGACCTGCCAGCCGGGCCGGGGCTGCATATTCGTGCCACCTCACATAGTTTCCCAAGCCTATATCTTCCACTTTTCGGCGGACCGTTTCGCGGTCCGCCCCGTGGTCGATCAGGCTCAGCCTGCAGTCGGGCCGCTCGCGCACCAGGCGGGCGAAAGCCTCGAGGAAGACCGAGGTGCCCTTGACCCGGTTTCTCAGGCCGGAGGGGTAAAACAGCTCGAAAGCCTCCCGGGGCTCCGGGGGGCTGCCGCCGGCCGGGCCTTCCGGGAAATCTATCAGGTATTCGAGGAAACGGGCCTTGTGGCGGATTTTCAGCTTTTCAAGCGCAGACACCGTGCCCTTGTCCAGGTTGACGTACAGTACCAGGGCGGCCCGGCGGTAAGCCCGCCTCAGCAGGGCGGGTTTCAGCCCCCGGCCCAGGCAGTAGGAGCGCAGGTCGCTGCCGTTGGCCAGGGCGATAAACCTTTTCCCGCCCAGAAAGAACTGGTTGGCTATCGGGGCCATGCAGCAGGAGTGCACGATGTCGAAAGCGGAAAGCTCGTTGAGGTTGTAGAAAAACGGCCGGGTCAGGCTGCCGAAATCGAGGTAGGATACCCAGTCCAGGCACTCGCCGGTCAGGAAGAAAGGGTCCTGGCCCGGATCCGGGAGCGGCCGGCCCTGTTTGTCTTTGAGCGTGTAACCCACGAAGAGACGGGCATCCACGCCGCATTCCCTCAGCGGGGCGACACGGGGGAACATCGAGTTGGCCAGGTTCTGCACGATCGCTGCTTTCACGGTCATCATCCGGCGGGGGTTCCTGGTGGATGCTGCGGCTGCCGGCAAAAATATAAGTCTGTCGGATCCGGCGGTCAATGGAGCTGCCGTCTTACGACTTGAAAGCTCGCCCGCCGGGGATTAAATTGATAAGCGTCGTGGCGCGCAGGGGAACCCGGACAGCCGGGATCGTTTTACGCCCCATCTTTCAGGAGTGTTACCCGTGATACTGGACAAGTTCAGCCTCGCCGGGAAAAAGGCGCTGGTTACCGGGGCCGGCAGGGGTATCGGCAGGGCGCTGACGCTCGGCCTGGCAGAGGCCGGGGCGGACCTGACCCTGGTGAGCCGCAGCGGCCAGGTTCGTGAGACTGCCGGGCTGATCGAAAAGCTGGGCCGGGAGGCCCTGCCCCTGCAGCAGGACCTCTGCCTGCCGCAGGCCGCCGAGAAAGTAGTCGCTGCCTGCGTGGAGAGGTTCGGGCGCCTGGACATCCTGGTCAATAACGCCGGGACCACCCACCGGGCCGCGGCCGAGGAGTTCGGCGACCAGCCCTGGCAGGAAGTGCTGGAGCTCAACCTGAGCGCGGTGTTCCGCCTCTGCCGGGCCGCCGGCAGAGTGATGCTGCGCCAGGGCTACGGCAAGATAGTCAACGTGGCCTCGCTGCTCAGCTTCCAGGGAGGGCTCAAGGTGGCGGCCTATGCCGCCAGCAAGCACGGGGTGGCCGGCCTGACCCGCGCCCTGGCCAACGAGTGGGCGGCCAGGGGAATTACGGTCAATGCCCTGGCCCCGGGGTACGTGCGCACCGAGATTACAGAGCCCCTTCAGCGGGACCCGGTGCGCGGGCCGCAGATCCTGGAGCGCATCCCCCAGGGCCGCTGGGCCGAGCCTGAGGACATGGTGGGCGCCGCGGTCTTCCTGGCCTCGGATGCCTCGAGCTACGTGCAGGGCCACCTGCTGGTGGTGGATGGGGGCTGGCTCGGCCGCTGAACGGCGGCCCGGAGGCAAGGCTGCAGCTTCCCCAGGGCTTGACCCGCCGGGCTTTAGGAGATAAACTGTAATTTGTCTTTTGCACCATAACCATTGAGGCACGATGATGAAAAAACTCGAACTGCATTGCTCCCGGTGGCTGACAGCCTTGCTGCTTTGCCTTGCCGGCACGGCCGCGGCTGGGGTGCGCGGCCCGTTGGTGGTCTCGGACCGCTGGCCGGAATGCACCGACCTGCTGAGTTGGGCGGATGACATCTTCCGTCTCGAAAATGTCAGCCAGGCCCCGGAGCGCGACCGGGCCGTGGTCTTTCACAACTGGCTCCGGCTGTTCAACCGCCTCTGCGAGGGTACCGGCGGCATGGCGCACGCTTTCGAGGGCGCCTGGGGACGAGAGGGTTTCGTGCACGACGCCCACAAGCACCTCTTTGTCTACGGCTGGGGCTACTGCAGCACCCATGCCCTGATCGCCGAGGCCCTCTGGCAGGAGTACCTGGGAGACTCTCTGGCCGCAGACCGGGTGATCGTGATGCACGAGGACGGCGGCTACCATACCATGCACCGGCTGCGCATGGATGGGCACTACGGGGCTTTCGATGCCCGCTACGGCTACTACCTGCTCGAGCGCGACTCCCCGGACGCCCGCATCCTCGACTGGGAAGGGGTGGGGGACGACAGGAACATCCTGGCCAACCTGGAATACCGCAACCGCTGCCGGCCCTTTTTCGAGTTCCCGCGCAAGGAGCTGGAAAGGGCGCTCTGGATCAAGCCCAGGAAGGTTTTCGAGTCAGAGGCAGCCTGGCGCGCAGCCGGCAGCGAGCCGGAAGTGGTCTTCCGCGACCGCAAGTATAAGATGGGCACCCGCTTCCACGATATGCGGTTTTCCCTGCCGCGGGGCATGACTGTCGAGCGCTGGTGGGACAACCGGATGAAGAAATGGTACGTCCCGGAAAAGAACGAGGACATGTTCCTGCCCGAGGGCCGTTTCTACAGGGTGGGAGCGAGCATGGTCGGCGCGGATGGGCAGGCCAACGACCCCAACCGGCCGAAAATGAAGCCTTACCTGACCAGGGTCCCCGCGGGCCTGGGTTACCCGGCCTACCTGGAGGGCGAGCTGTCCCTGGGCCAGGCCTGGGGCCTGGTCCGCTACCGGCCGGAGCTGGCCCGGGGCGACCTGTCGCAGGTCCTGGCCGGGGGGCAGGGGCTGGAGGCTTCCGTCAGCCCGCCCTATGTCCGGCCGGACCGGGATGGGGGCGAGGGCGAATGGATACTGGAGTTCTACTGCCCTTATATCATGGTGGATGGCCTGGTCAGCGGCGAGCTGGCCGGCTCGGAAAGCGACCGGGTCGAGGTGGCTTTCCGCAGCCAGGTGCCCAAGCGCTTCGGCCTGGATGAGGAAGATGAATGGCTTGACTGGAAAGTGCTGGCAGACAAGCCCGGGGAGTTTCTAAGGACCCTGGACCGCGCGGATCCAGCCCAGGGGGGGAGTTCCCTGCACGGTACCTACCGCTTCCAGGTCAGGCTGCGCTTCGCCGCGGCCGGCCCGGCCGCGGCAGTGGGCCTGAAGAGCCTGGGCCTAGCCGCCTTTTTCGAGAACGGTATCATGTCGCTGCCGCAGCTCTTCGCCGGAGACAACACCGTGCGGCTCAAGGTGGATGACCCCGCACAGGTCGAGTCCGACATCCTGGTAACCTACACCTGGCAGGATGAGCAGGGGGCGGAAAGGTGCCACCGCATGAGGGTCACCCCGGAAATGTTCTACCGCGACAACCAGGCGGTCTACAACATCGAGGCCCCGGGCCTGGTTCGCTGCAACTCCGTGGCAGTCTCGTACCCGTGATTTCCAGTCAAGCCCGGGCGGGCCGCAACTTTTCAGTAGAGGGTCAGATGGCAGGGGAAGAAAAACTTTACCTGTGGGAGAACCGCTCTTGGAAGTGGGAGGACCTGGCGGCCCGGCTCGACCTGCTGGAGAGGCGGGCCTGCATCCCCGGACGAACCAGGTACTGGCCCGCCCTGCAGATGGTCGAGGGAGCCGAGGTGCTGGACATCGGATGCAATGCGGGCATGTTCGCCGGGCTGCTG
>JAFGTO010000377.1 GCA_016934095.1 Candidatus Glassiibacteriota bacterium | reverse complement strand
TGAGGCCTTTTCGCAACGCCCCTCTATCCCGGATCATTCATAAATTTAAGTCACGAGTAAGCCTTGTGCTCTATCAGGCGCGGGCTGGCATCCTTTTTGCCCTGCTCCCGCCGGCCGGTTTATCCGAATACCAGTGTCAAAGCAAAAAGGATGCCAGCCCGCGCCCACCGGCGTTTTAATCTGCACAAGACAAAGTCTTTATGAATTATCCGGGCTAGGCTTTGAGAAATATTTTTTTCCTGTAGAGGAAATACAGGAAAAGCCACTCGGTCAGCAGCACGCAGAACGCCCAGAATACCGGCTTGAAAGACCCGAGAGAGTCTATGAATCCATGTATGAAGATGCCGGCGATGAGGCCGAAATCGAATATCCGGTCGGCCACGTAGATGGTTATCGGGTTGAGGCCGATAACCACGAACAGGAAAGCCCACCCGGAGTATCCCCTGACATCGATTATCCAGTAGAACGCCCCGAGCAGCAGCAGGCTCCAGCCGGCGGCCCAGAGCACATAGGAGCTGGTCCAGATCAGCTTGTTGATCGGGAAAGCGAAATCCCAGATGAACCCCGCCGCCAGGCAGGCGGCTCCGGCTGCCAACAACCCCTGCACTTTTTTCTTTTGCGGGGAAGACGATTTCAGCCACTGTCCGGCAAGCACGCCGATAAGGGTCGTGGCCACGGCCGGGACCGTGCTGAGGATACCCTCGTTGTCGCCGAAGCGGTAACAGCAGAAACTGCCGGGCAGCAGGCTCCGGTCGATAAAACCCGACAGGTTGCCTTCCGGGGTGAGCACTCCCGCCCCGTGCCCGGGCACCGGGACCAGTTTCATGACCGCCCAGTAGAGAACCAGGATGAGTCCTGCTGTGATCGCCTGGCCCCTGACCCTGGTGTTCATCACGATCAGGGCCGCAAAGAAATAGCAGAGGGCGATCCGGTGCAGCACCCCGGTGTAGCGGAAGCCGGAAAAGTCGAAATCCAGCAGCCCGTTATAGATGAACCCCAGGAACAGCAGGGTCAGGGTGCGCTTGACGACATGGATGTAAAGGTCCCTGCGGCTGCCGCCGCGCTCCAGCCTCCTGCCGATGGCGAACGGCATGCTGGCGCCGACAATGAACAGGAAGAGCGGGAAGATCAAATCATAAAAAGTGAACCCGTTCCACTCCGAATGCCCGAACTGTCCGGAAAGAGCTTGCAGCAGAGGGCTGTCCAGGTACTCGAAGAGCGCGCGGAAAAATTCGGCTCCGCCCACGATCCAGAACATGTCGAACCCCCGGACCGCATCGATCGAGACGACCCTCCCTGAGGGGACGCCTTTCAGCTCGGATGACATTGTCGATCCTCCAGGTTAATTGTTGCTCGCAGACACGGCCGGTCAGCCCCGCAGCCTGGCAACGCTCTCTATCAGGCCGACAACCCCCATGTAAGCGATTGCAAGCGAAAAGAGCAAATTTGCGCAGATCCCGAGGTTGAGCCAGAAACCAGCCCTGTGCTCGCCCATCAGCTCTTTCTTGTTGATCAGCACGAGGATGGCCAGCGAGGCGATCGGCATCATCGTGGTCTGGAACGCGGTCACCCCGATCATGATCCATACCGGCCTGCCGCCGAGCAGCGGCACGGTAAGCCCGGCCAGCAGGCCGAGTCCGCCCAGGATGCGGAACATCCGGCTGCCGGTGTCCAGTTTCCTGCCGCGGTAGTCGCAGATAAGCCAGGGCAGGATCGGGGCCTGCGGGAAAATGGAGCTGACCCCCGCCCCGATGATGCCGATCACGAAGATGCTCATGGCGAAGCGGCCCGCGATCGGCTCCAGGGTCTTGACCATGTCCACCGCCCGCTCGACCGGTATGCCCATGCGGAAGAGGGTGCCCGCGGCACAGGCCATGATCGCCCCGGAGAGCAGCAGCATGAAAGACACGCTCACCAGCGCATCCAGGTTCTTATGGCGCAGGTCTTTGACTGTCCAGCCTTTTTCGGCCACCAGCAGGCTGCGCATCACGAAAAGCATGGCCCCGCAGGTGGTCCCCGCCACTGCGGACATGATCAGCAGGGAGTCCGGTCCGACCGGGACCCTCGGCCTCAGGGCGGACACCAGCTCGGCCGGCTCCGGTACGACCATGAACATGCTGAGGAAGAAGCTCAGTCCCATGATCATCACCAGCGCGGCCAGGAACTTCTCGAAGAGCGAATACCTGCCGAACCACATCAGGTAATAGCAGCCGGCGATGATCGCCACGGCCGAGAAGGTCATGTCAAACCCCTGCCCGCCGAACATCACCCCGGTCCATTCCCTGATCAGGTCGACCACGATTCCCATCACCCCGGCCACCCCGGCCAGCGCCCCCAGCGAAAGCGCAATAATGCTGTAGACAGCCAGGTATTTCCCGAGCGGTAGGTGTTTCCTGAACGCGGCCATGGCGGTCAGCCCGGAGACCGCGGTGAACCTGCCGTAGGCCATCAGCATCACGTAGGTAAATACACAGGAGACCACCAGCAGCCAGAACAGGCCCATCCCGTAACGGCTCCCCGCCGCGGCCATGGTGGTTACGCTGCCCGTGCCGATATTGTAGCCAATCAGGAACAGCCCCGGGCCGACCGCACCGAGCAGCAAGCCGGCCCTCCTGATCACTTCCGCCGCTTTGCCTTGCACCAGGGGCTCCCCCTTCCGAAGCGAAAAGGCTCTTTGACCGCAGGTCTTATTTACCCGGGCGCCGGCGTCAGGGCCGGGCCGTGGACGGTCGATTCAGGCAGCTTCCGCATATCCCGGACAACATAGCAACCGCCTGCCCGGAAGGAAAGATTATTCTGACTGCTTCACTCCCGGTGCCCGGAAAAAACTCGATAAAACAGCAAGGCAGGCTTATAATTAATACCGGTTATCGTTAAGATCCGTTTTATTTTTACTGTGCGCCCTGTATCGTGCCGGGGCCGGCTTGACCGGGGCATACTCCGGGACCCGGATTCTCCAGAGGTAAACGGGCTGGAAAAAGACCGGGCCGAATACGCGGGCACCCACTACTGCCACTTGTCTTTTTTTTCGAGCCGGGGCCGCCCGGAATAC
>JAFGTO010000376.1 GCA_016934095.1 Candidatus Glassiibacteriota bacterium | reverse complement strand
TCTCGGACAAATCAGGGTGTCGGGCACATCCGTGCCCGGATCTCCGGCCACTTAACTACGCGGCCTCCGGTTCGTGAATAATCCGGGGCAAAGCAGTACATTAATTTATATACCAGTGATTGCGCCCTGTTTGAATTAAGGCGAAACGCAATGCAGGGTCAGGCAAGCAAGCCCGCGCCGGCCCTCAGGCGGCACGCCTGCTACCTGCTGTGCGGCGGCGGCAGGGAATCCGGCACTCCGCACTGGTAGGTCCTGCCTGCGAGCTTCTTGACAAAATCCTCCCGGGCGCGCTCGATCCACTTGGGCTGCTGAAGCAGGTCGACTCCGGCGCCCGCCAGGACCCGGGCCCCTGTGAGCATGCCTTTGAACCCGGTCTGGGAGCCGGAGCAGCTCACCACCTGCCACGAATGCCCCGGCGAGCCCTTGACAAAACAGGCGGTGGTGATCCGGCCGTAGGGCACGTTCCAGCTCACGTCCCCGTCATCTGTGGACCCGCCGCCCCAGCCCCACTCATCCGGCGGGACTATCTCCAGCTCGGCGACCGTAGTGTCCAGCAGCACCGAGTCCGGCTCATCGAAAGACCTGGACAGTCCCCGGGCGAACTCCCAGTCCGACTCATCGAACAACGGGGGGCCGACCTCCTCGAGGTTTTCCTGCAGCAGCTCGGCCAGGGGATCGTTGAGCAACACTTCGTACCCGCTGGTGAGCAGCTCCTCTTCGAGCCTGGTGCGTGTCATCATGGCCGCACCCTCGGCGATCTGCCGCACCCATTCGAGGATGGGCCTCTGATCCTCGGTCTTGGGGGCCCGGACATAGTACCAGACCTCGGCGATATCCGGCACCACGTTCGGCGCTCCTCCGCCGTTGGTGATCACGTAATGGATGCGGGCCTTGTCTATGACGTGCTCGCGCATGTAGTTGACACCCGCGCTCATCAGCTCGACAGCGTCCAGGGCGCTGCGGCCGTGGTGCGGGTCGCCGGCCCCGTGCGCGGTACGGCCGTGGAATCTGAACTTGAGCGAGGTCATGGCCAGGCTGCTCTTATAGGTCACCGCGTTATTGCCTCCCGGGTGCCAGCCCAGCATGGCAACCACTCCGTCGAACACCCCCTCGCGGGTCATGTAGACCTTGCCCACCAGGGTCTCCTCGGCCGGGCAGCCGAACACCTTGACAGTGCCCGGCAGCTTGTGCTGGATCATCGCCTGGCGGACACCGAGGGCTGCGAAAGCACTGGCGGTGCCCAGCAGGTTGTGGCCGCAGCCGTGCCCTGTACCTCCCGCGACCAGGGGTTTCCTCTCTGTCCCGCCGGCGGCCTGACTCAGGCCGGGCAGGGCATCGAACTCGGCCAGGTAACCGATCACCGGGCCGGGCCCGTTACTGAAAGAGGCCACCCAGGCGGTGGGCAGGCCTGCCACGTCGCGGGTGATCTCAAAGCCCTGGCCCTCGAGCAAGCCGGCCAGCCGGCCGCTGGAGTAGGTCTCGAGCTCGCCCAGCTCCGGGTGCGCCCAGATATCCCCGGCACATTCGACTGCCGAGGCGCTGTTGTTCTGCATCCACTCCCAGGCGGCCCGCTTCTGCTTGGTAACTTTGGCGAACCCCGTGCCCACCGAAACCAGCAGCAGTAAAAGCATCAGTCTTTTCATCACGCTCCTCCATTGAATTGCCCAGCGAGCGCATTCCCCGCAGCTTGCCGCGGGGTTAGCGAGCGAATAAAAAATAATCAGGAATACCTCGACAACCGAAGATACCCCGTAGCTTGGCTCACGGGGAGTCTTCAAATGAACGGCCCCTTTGCGTAAAGGTTCATATTACAGACCCGCGAACCCCGTGTCAAGAAACGGATGGACGGGACAGTGTTATTTTGACGCCACTCCTGCCTTCAGGTTGACCGGCCGGCTCCCGTTGATTAATATTAGCGGGAACCATCCGGGGAGATTCTGTCGCTGATTCCACCCAAACCCAGGGAGTTTTCCATGTCCGAGCTCCGTGTCCTTGCGCTCAGCGGCTCCCCGCGGCCGCAAAGCTTCACTCACCACATGCTGGAGCTCTTCCTCGAGCCGCTGAGCGGGTCGGCCGAGGTGAGCCTGTTTGTGCCCAGGAAAATGAACATCGGGCCCTGCCTGGGCTGCTTCCACTGCTGGAGCCGGAAAACCCCCGGTGAATGCTCGCAGAAAGATGACTTCGCCCAGATCATCGAGGCATACAAGAGCTGCGACCTGGTTGTGCTGGCTGCGCCGCTTTACGTTTTCGGCTTCCCGGCCACGCTGAAAAACGTGCTGGACCGCTTTTTCATCACGCTCGAGCCGGACCAGCTCCCGCTGGAAGGAGGAGGCACCACACACCCCAAGCGCTACCAGCGCCGGCGCCGGGCCGTGCTGATCAGCAGCTGCGGCTTCCCGGAAATGGAGAACTTCGACCTGTTGCGCGAGCACTTCCGCATCATCTGCAAGCATACCGGGTGGGAAAATGCAGGCGAGGTGCTGCTGCCGGCTGCCGGGGCTTACAACGGCACGCCCCTGGCCGGGACCAAGGACCGGCTTTTGCGCGCCACAGGCGAGGAGTTCCTGAGAGAGGGCAGGGTGAGCGGGGAAACACTGGCTGCGCTGGCCGAGGCCCCTTTCAGCCACGAGGAATACAGGAATATGGCCAACTGGGCTTTTAAAGGCAGCCTGCTGGAAAAGGGCAAAATGGTGGCCCTGACGGCAAAGATCATGGCCAGGGTAAAGAAGAAGCAGAAAGAGGGGTAGATGTACAAGATGTACAGCCGTATCGTGGCTCACGATGATTTCGACGGGGTGGTGAGCGCGGCCCTGGCAGGCTATTTCCTGGAGATAGATTCCGTGGTCTTTGCCGGGCCGGGCGACATCACCCGTTCCGCAGTCTCCACCGGCAGCGGGGACGTAGTCTGCGACCTGCCGTATCCCCTGAGCTGCGGCATGTGGTTCGACCACCACGAGGCCAACCTCGAGGAAGTGAGGCTGAGGGGCATCGACCCGGATAGCATACCCGGCAGCCACATCCCGGCCAAGAGCTGTGCCCGGGTGATCCGCGACTACTTCGCCGAGGAATACGAGATAGACCCCGAGATCGAGGCCCTGGCCGCCGCCGCCGACCGGATCGACTCTTTCGACTACGAGTCGGTGGAGGACTGGCGCAGCAAGACTCCCGGTGCGGCGATCGACAGCGCGATCAAGCTGAGGAGCGGCACCCCCGCAGAGCGCAGGGCTTTCCTGAGGCATCTCACCGCCAGGCTGATGGATGAGCCCCTGGAAGAGGTGGCTGCCGGCGATGAGGTAAGTGCACGTGCCCGACTGT
>JAFGTO010000375.1 GCA_016934095.1 Candidatus Glassiibacteriota bacterium | reverse complement strand
TCTCGGACAAATCAGGGTGTCGGGCACATCCGTGCCCGGATCTCCGGCCACTTAGCTACGCGGCCTCCGGTTCGTGACTAATCCGGGCTGGCAGTACGCTGAAAAATTCTATTTTCAGGCAATATGGCTCTCAAGGGCAGTCCCTGATTGTTTCAGGATCAATTATTTCTCTAAAGGGGCGTTGAAAAAACACCTCAACGCCCCGTGATGAAATTTATTGCTTCATGGGCTGTCAAGGGCAAGGCAAGCCGTTTCCAGTATAACTGTTTAATATTCTATTTGTTATGGAATTATGACCCTCTCGCCGCATATTGCTGTCCCAGGAATGGAAACGGCCCTTGACAGCCTATATACTCGAAATCCTCAATATTTCAACGTGCTTCTAAGGTAACTGTTTGAGATAAAAAAATTAACAACAGAATGCCCGTGGAACTGCTTGCCTTGCCCTTGAGAAGCCAACCAGGCAATATATTTCACCTCGGGTCGCTGAGTTTTTTTTCAACGGCCCTCCAGTTCTCTATCAACATTATAAGGCGCCCTGACGAGGCGCAAGCTTTTTACCGGCAAAAGACTGCTGCCGGCAGGGCCCTGGTCCGGTTCAGGAATTCCGGCTCCCGCTCAGATCCTGCTGCATGTTTTTACCTGGACCGGCGCCTATTCCTCATCCTTGTGCTTGTCAGCAGGAGGTTCAACAGTTATAATTGGACAACAAGACACCCCTGCCGGAACCAGCGGCACCTGCAGCCTGCCTGCAGGTACGGGCGCTGTCCGCTCAGGGCAAAGGCAAGAGGGAAAAAGACAAGGCTGATGGACCAGGAGACTCTCACCGAGATACTGGCCAGCATGCTGGCCACCAGCGACAAGTGGCGCGGCGAAGTGGAGCGCAATGTCCTGCTGCAGAACACCCTCGAAGAGCTTTTCAGTGAAGAGGTCTTTCAGGGCCTGCTGGCCAGGATGCTGCTGCCCAAGTTCGAGGACACCTATATCCCTCATTTCCGTGCGGTCGAGCTGATCTGCACGATCCGCGACCTGATCCGCCAGATGTGCCACAAACAACTCGAGCGCTCGAGCTTCGACCTGGAGCTGGAGGACCTGGAGCTCGAGCTCAATGACGAGTTCGGACTGAGCACCGAGATCGGTTGTTCGCTGGACTCCGGCCAGGCCCTGGCCGAAATCGAAAGGCTGGGGAGCCTCTACAAGGAAAACCCGCAGTTCGCCGCCCGCCTGGACAAGTTCCGCCTGTTGGTCCTGCCGGTCAGTGTCTCCCAGGATGGGGACACCCGCTACCAAATACTGATGATCAAGAACGTGCGCTCGCCGCGCAGCCGCTGGAAAGGCAAGTAAGAGCAGGGGGCGGACGGCATGGCTTTATCAGGGACCAGGGACCGCGGAGCCGTCCCCTGAGCGAAGATTTTCTGCCGGTGTGCGGGAGCTCAGAAAGACAGGCAGAGGCTGACCAATTGGCTGTAATTCAGCCTCCCCCAGTTGCGGTAGGCGTAATCGATCGAGGCTTTGAAAGCCAGCAGGTCGCAGGAGAGCCCCCCTCCGGCGGAGAGCCCCCGCAGGCGGTCGGTGCCGGCCAGGCCCAGCTCATCCGAGCGGAACTCCCAGCCGCCGCGCAGGGCCGCGGTGTAACGCCCGCCCAGATTACGCACGAACTCCGTGCCCGCCTGGTAGCTGACCGGCATGTTGTTGTTCTGCGAGAACCCGGCCGCGCCCAGCCAGTTGTACTGCTCGCCGGTAAGCAGCGCATAAGAGACCGACACCTGGAAGCATGTCGGCAGCTTGAAACGGGTGGCCCTGCGGTAGGCCTCCCTCCTCTGGCGGGCCAGGTTCTCGCCGGGGTAGATCTCCTCGGCCGCAAGGTCGGTTTTCAGGCCGTTGCCGCTGAAAACCAGGTTCCCGCCCAGGTTGCGGATGAGGAAAGCCAGCCGGATCTCCCGGCCGGCCAGCGTGGCATGGTAGTTGGTACCCATGTCGAAAGCCAGGGTGGACTGGGTGTTGCCGGCGATGTCCTCGTGTACCAGCTTGAGGTTGAGTCCCGCGCTGAAACGGTCCGAGAAGTTCCAGGCCAGGCTGGCCCCGGACTGCAGGCTGTAGGTGCTGAAAGTGGCCCCGGTGCCCTCCGGCTGGGCCACGGTGGTTATCTCCTGCTCGCCGCTGGTGAGCATACCCATGAACCCGCCGAGCACCAACCTGCCCTCCAGCAGCGGTGAGGCGGCCGCAGCGTAGGTATAGCGAATATCCAGGGGCAAGTCGGTTACCGTGAGAAAAACCTGCGTGCTCCCCAGGAAACCCAGGCCCGCCGGGTTCCACCAGGCGGCGCTGATATCATCGGCTGCAGCGCCGAAAGCGCCGCCCATGGCCACCCCGCGGCCGCCCACCGGCAGGGAGAGGAACTCCGCCGCCCGGGTGCCGGCCTCGCTGTAGCCCTCTGCAATACCGGCCGCCGGGTTGAAACTCCCGCCGCCTGCGGCAAACGCCTGCGCCGCAGCAGCCACGACAGCAACAGGCAACAGGCTCAAAAATTTCCCTGTGAAACCCGATTTCATTTATCCGGAAACCCTCATCCAGAATTGATCGCAGCGGCCGGCTCTTTCACTCCTCGGCTTTCCTCATTTTTTTCTCCAGCCTGGCAATGTCCTCGTCACTTCCCAGAAGCACCAGCACATCGCTGTCCTTGATCCGGTATTCCGCCGGCGGCAGGACCAGGACCCTTTCCGGCACGGCCTCCCTTATCGCCATGACGAAAACCTTGTAGATTTTCCTCAGGTCCAGCTCGACCAGGGACTTGCCCACCATGCCCAGCGGTGCCAGCAGCTCGGTTATCACGTAGCCCTCGGAGAGGTCCAAGGAGTCGATGACCGAGGGCGAGCTTAGTTTGTGGGCGAGCTTGACCGCCATTTCCTGCTCGGGGAAAACCACCCGGTCCGCCCCCACTCGCCGCAGCGCCTTGCCGTGATTGGGGTCGTTGGCCTTGGCTATCACGTACCGGGCCTTGAGCTCCTTGAGGAACAGCACGATAATGATACTCTGGCTGATATTGTCCCCCAGGCTGACCACCACCGCATCCATCTCTGCGGCGCCTGCGCTGCGCAGGAACTCCTGGTCCTCGGCATCCGCGATCACCGCCCGGGTGCAGTAGTCGCTGATCTGCTGGACACGGTCCTTCTGGCTGTCCACGGCCACGACCTCGTGGCCCAGCTCGAACAGGGACCTGGCGACCTGGAAACCGAAATTTCCCAGGCCGATTACTATGAATTTTTTCAATTCCCCTCCCTTGAGCGTAAAAACCCTAAATCATCACCTGCTCGCCGGCGTACTCGAGCTGCACCTTCCCCCTCTTTGGTAAAAAACCATAGGCCAGAGTTATCAGCCCCACCCTGCCGATCAACATCAGGACCACTATCAGGATTTTTCCCACCGAGTTCAATGTCTCGGTGACTCCCAGGGAAAGACCCACAGTACCCAGGGCCGATACCGACTCGAAAAGATAGCCCAGGAAAAGCCCCCGGTAGCGGGGATGCAGTAACCCTTCCGGCTGGGTGGCCAGCAGCAGCATGGTGGTTGCCACGACTACCAGGACTCCCAGCAGGGCCAACGAGACCATTTTCCTGATCGTTTCATCCGGGACTGTCCGCCCGGAGAT
>JAFGTO010000374.1 GCA_016934095.1 Candidatus Glassiibacteriota bacterium | reverse complement strand
TCTCGGACAAATCAGGGTGTCGGGCACATCCGTGCCCGGATCTCCGGCCACTTAGCTACGCGGCCTCCGGTTCGTGACTAATCCGGGTTAGGGGTCCGGCCGGGGCCGCCGCTCAGGTGCGAGGAGGCGAGGCGTTTTTCCCAGCACCTGGCGTGGCTCACCAGCATGGTGAACGACCCGAAAGCCGCTGCCAGCAGTCCCGGCACACCATCCAGGAAACCCAGCTTGAAAAAATAGCGCCGGATGAATTTCCAGCAGGGCCTGGCCAGCAGGTCGGCGAAAAGAGCGGCCCCGCCGCGGCAGCCCCCGGCGGCGAAAAGCCTTTCGGCCTCGAGCTCGGTATAACGGTGGAACTTCTCGAAGTAGTCGGCGATGGTCGGGTAGCTGTAGTGCTCGAGGGCCCCTTGCAGGCGCCCAACCGGGCCATCCAGGACCACCGATTCGTGCAGCGGCCGGTCGTTGAAACGGCCCGAGTCCTTGCGGAAAAGACGCAGCTGCAGGTCCGGGTATTGGCCGCCGTGGAGCAGGACCCTGCCGAAATAGTGGTTGCGCCGGGGCAGGAGGAACCCGCGGTAAGGAGTATGCTCGTCCAGGCTGCGGATTTCTCCGGCCAGCTCCGCAGAGACTTCCTCATCCGCATCCAGGCTCAGGACCCAGGGTGCTGCAGCCTGCTCGACCGCAAAGTTCTTCTGGCGGGAGTACCCTTCCCAGGGCTTGCGGATGAACGTTGCTCCCAGCTCGCGGCAGATTGCCTCGGTGGAGTCGGTGCTGCCGCTGTCGACCACCAGGGTCTCGACACACAGGCCGCGTACCGATTCCAGGGTCCGCCTGATACTGCGCCCGGCATTATAGGAGATGACCACAGCGGATATTTTCAGCATAATTGCCTGTCCCGGCAGAGGTTATTCCACGCAACCCGGAGACGGCCGTTTACGTTGGGTATATATGTTTGACAATTTAGCTTGATAGTGTTAAAATTCAAGTCAGTTTGTCGCCGTTCCCGCCGTCAGTTAAGGACTGACTTTCCCGTTTCGGCTGCTAAGCCCTACTGCGAGCTTCTTGCCCCAAGGCCGCAAGAAGAGGATATCGAAAGTGCCGGTCCAAGTACTTTTTTATCTTTTCGCCTGCGTCAGTGTCATTGCGGCCTTCCTCACCATAACCCGTAAAAATCCTGTAATCAGCGCTGTCTGGCTGGTGGTCTGCCTGTTCTGCGTGGCGGGGATCTACCTGCTGCTGGGCGCATATTTCGTGGCTGCAGTACAGGTTATCGTATACGCCGGAGCGGTGCTGATGCTGTTCCTGTTCGTGATCATGATGCTGAACCTGCGCACCGGCATTGTCGGCCAGATGCGCAACCTGGGGATCAAGCTGCTCGGGGTGCTGATCGCCCTGCTGGTCTTCGTACAGCTCCGCCTGGCTTTCAAGGGTGTAAGCCTTTTGACCGGACCGGAGCTGTCCGCTGATTTCGGCCAGGCTGCCAGCCTGGGGAAACTCCTTTTCAGCGAGTATGTCTACCCGCTCGAGGTGATTGCCGTCCTTTTGCTGGTGGCCGTGGTGGGCGCCCTGGTGCTGACCGGGAAGGAGAGCGCGTGATTGAGCTGAGCGAGCTGCTGTTACTGTCTGCAGTGCTTTTTGTCCTGGGCGTGGTGGGCTTTATCATCCGCCGGAACATCCTGATAATGTTCATGTCGGTGGAGTTGATGCTAAACTCGGCGGGTCTGGTGCTGGTGGCTTTTTCCAACAAGCTGGGGACAATGGACCCCCAGGTCTTCGCCGTTTTCGTGATTGCCCTGGCGGCCGCGGAAGCCGCTGTCGGCCTGGCGATCATTGTCGCCCTGTTCCGTGGGCGGGAGTCGGTGAACATCGATGAGATGAGGCTGCTCAAGTGGTAGCGGTCCGCAGCCCGGAGTGAACGATGCAGGAGGCTTTCATACGCTGGATAGTCCTTTTCCCCCTGCTGGGAGCGGGGCTGATCGCGGCCCTGGGAAGGCGACTGCCCCGGGCCGCGGTGGGTATCCTGGCCTGCTCGACAGTGGGGGCCTCGTTCGCCGCCGGGCTGGCCGGCTACTTCAGGCTGGCCGACCTGGCCGGCCAGGTACACCCGGCGGCCGCAGTCCTGACCGACCATTTCTACACCTGGATGGCGCTGGGCAGGCTGAACGTGGGTGTCTCTTTCATCCTCGACCCTTTGAGCTCCGCCATGGTGCTGATGGTCGCCGGGGTGAGCTTCCTGATCCATGTCTACTCGATGGGCTACATGGCCCACGACAAGAGCTACTGGCGCTATTTCAGCTACCTGAACCTGTTTGTCTTTTTCATGCTGCTGCTGATCACTGCGGACAGCCTGCCCCTGATGTTTATCGGCTGGGAGGGGGTGGGTCTCTGCAGCTACCTGCTGATCGGTTTCTGGTTCGAAGACCCGGAGAAAGCCTATGCCGGCAAGAAAGCCTTTATAGTCAACCGGGTCGGGGACTTCGGCTTCCTGCTGGGCATTATCCTGCTTTTCTGGAGCCTGGGCACGGTCGATTTCGCCGGGATAACGAGCCTGGCGCCGGATAAGCTCGCCGTGGGCGGTACGTGGGTGACCCTGATCACCCTGCTGCTTTTTCTCGGGGCCACCGGGAAGAGCGCCCAGATACCGCTCTATGTCTGGCTGCCGGATGCCATGGCCGGCCCGACCCCGGTCAGCGCCCTGATCCATGCGGCTACCATGGTCACCGCCGGGGTCTACATGATCGTGCGCCTCAACGTGCTCTACCTGATGGCGCCGGTGAGCATGGCAGTGGTGGCGGCGGTCGGGGTGCTGACCGCGATCTACGCTGCCAGCATCGGCCTGGTGCAGAACGACATCAAGAAAGTGCTGGCCTATTCCACGATCAGCCAGCTCGGCTACATGTTCCTGGCCGTGGGGGTGGGCGCTTTCAGCGCCGGGATCTTCCACCTGGTAACCCATGCCTTTTTCAAGGCCCTGCTGTTCTTGTGCGCGGGCAGCGTGATCCACGCCATGGGCGGCAGGCAGGACATCCGCGAGATGGGCGGGCTGAGGACTAAGCTGCCGGCCACTTACTGGACTTTCCTGATCGCCACGGTAACCATCGCGGGCCTGCCGCCGTTTTCCGGCTTCTTCTCCAAGGATGAGATCCTCTGGCAGGCTTTCGGCGGAGCGAAGGGCCACTGGCTGCTCTGGCTCACAGGCTTCCTGGCCGCCGGCATGACAGCTTTCTACATGTTCCGGCTGCTGTTCCTCACTTTTTTCGGCCGCTGCCGGGCGGACCATGAAACCAGTGCCCGGATCCACGAGTCGCCGAAAGTGATGACCGTGCCGCTGGTCATCCTGGCGGTGCTGTCGGCCCTCGGCGGCTACTGGGGAGTGCCCGAGGTGCTGGGCGGCGCCGCACGGCTCCACCACTGGCTCGCCCCGGTGCTGGGCAATGAGAACGGCACTTTCCGCTTCGAGGCGCCCCATTACTCCCACGCGGTGGAATACCTGTTCATGGCTCTTTCCGTGGCCGTGGCGGCCGGGGGCATCTACGCAGCCTGGGTCTTTTACCTCCGCAGGCCGGAGACCGCCGGCAGTCTGGCCGGCCGCCTGCGGATCTGCTACCAGGTGCTGCTCAACAAATACTACGTGGATGAGATCTACAACATCTTTATCGTTCAGCCGGTAAAGCTAGGCTCGACCTATCTGCTGTGGAAGCTGTTCGACGTGAGCCTGGTTGACGGAGCAGTGAACCTTACCGGCCGGACCGTGCGGGGTCTAGGCAGACTCGCCGCCCGGCTGCAAAACGGCTACGCGCAGGTCTACGCGATCTCTTTCCTCCTGGGAGTGGCCCTTGTCCTGGGCTCGCTCCTCTGGTGAGGCAGGCCCCAAGCTGAAAGGGGAAACCCGAGTTGTTCTGGACCGAGTTCTGCAAAGCCGACCTCCTGCTGACAACGGTGGTCTTCCTGCCGCTGGCGGGAGTGCTGTTGCTGCTGGTGGTGCCCTCCCGCAGCCACGGGACACTGCGCTGGCTGGCGCTGGCGGTGATGCTGGCCGGTTTCGCGGTCAGCCTGAGGCTGCTGGATGGTTTCGAGGCCGGCAACGGCGGGATGCAGTTCACGGTCAAGGTGCCCTGGATCGAAAGATACGGTATCTGCTACCACCTCGGAGTGGATGGGATCAGCCTTTTCCTGGTGCTGCTGACCACTTTCCTGGGCCCGGTGGTGGTGCTGAGCACCTGGACTGCGATCACCAACAAGGTGAAGAGCTTCATGATCCTGCTGCTGCTGCTCCAGTGCGGGATGCTGGGGGCCTTTGTCAGCCTGGACATGGTGCTGTTCTACATCTTCTGGGAAGTGATGCTGATCCCGATGTACCTGCTGATCGGGGTCTGGGGCCACGAGGGGAGGATCTATGCGGCGGTGAAGTTCGTGCTTTACACCATGCTGGGCAGCCTGCTGATGCTGGTCGGGTTCATCTACCTGTTCCGGGTCGGCGGCAGCACAGACCTGCTGGTGCTCTACGGCAAGCAGATACCGGTGAAGGCCCAGTACCTGCTTTTCCTCTCTTTCGCCCTGGCCTTTGCGATCAAGGTGCCGATGTTCCCGTTCCATACCTGGCTGCCGGATGCCCACGTGGAGGCCCCCACCGCCGGAAGCGTGTTGCTGGCTGCTGTCCTGCTGAAAATGGGCACCTATGGTTTCCTGAGGTTCGCCATGCCCCTTTTCCCGGTGGCCAGCGAGTATTTCTCCCCCTACATCTGCGTGCTGGCGGTGATCGGGATCATTTACGGGGCCCTGGTGGCCATGGTCCAGCCGGACCTGAAAAAACTGGTGGCCTATTCCAGTATCAGCCATCTGGGCTTTGTCATGCTGGGGCTGTACGCCCTGGGTTCCGGCGGCAGCGGCGGGGGGATCTACGGGATCTCGGGCGGCATCTACCAGATGCTCAACCACGGGATCTCCACCGGGGCGCTGTTCCTGATCGTGGGTATCCTCTACGAGCGCCGCCACACCAGGCTGATCGAGAATTTCGGTGGCTTGAGCGCCCGGGTGCCTGTGCTGGCCTTTTTCTTCATGGTGGCCACCCTCAGCTCGATCGGCCTGCCCGGGCTGAACGGCTTCGTGGGAGAGTTCCTGATACTGCTCGGGGTCTACGGCGGACCCCACAGCGGGTTTGTCTTCTTCGCCGCCAGCGGGGTGGTGCTCTCCGCGGTCTACATGCTCTGGATGTTCAGGCGGGTGATGTTCGGCAGGATAGTGCACCCGGAAAACGAGACCATGAGGGACCTGGGTTTCAGGGAAGTGCTGGTGCTGCTGCCGCTGACCGTGATGATGTTCGTGATGGGGCTGTTCCCCGGAATTTTCCTGCAGCGGATCCAGCCCGCGGTGGAAAAGTTCATCGAGGATTACCAGGAAAAAACGGCGGCCGTGCAGCAGGCCGGGCCGCTGACTGATCCGCTGGCGGGTGTCTCTTTCGACCGGGAGAGCTCTGAATAGGGAAGGCGCAGAGGCACAAAGGCCCCGCAGCCCAGCATGCAGGGGCACGGTGCCACGCTTTTTAATAATTTGAGGCCGGAAACCCCCGTAGCCCCGCGTGTAGGGGCACAGGGCAGGGCTCGCAAGTGAAGACGCGCGAGTGGAGAGGAGGCCGTGCCCGTAGCCGAGTTGCCTCATCGCCATGCCCGCGGCCGGGCAGCTCTTGATTCTTGAACAGTTAAAAAGCGTGTTAAAAAATACAAATTTCCAGGGAATATGGCTGTCAAGGGCCGTTTTCTATCTTGGGACAACGACGTATGGCAAGAAAGTATTTATCGCATAACATACTTGATATTGTACAGTTACACAGGAAACGGCTTGCCTTGCCCTTGACAGCCCATGAAACAATAAATTTCACCACGGG
>JAFGTO010000050.1 GCA_016934095.1 Candidatus Glassiibacteriota bacterium | reverse complement strand
TTTGAATCGGTCTCTCAGACCAAGGGGGATACGATCTCCCAGCTGCCTTAACCTATCCTAACATGCTATCGCTAATATACAAGGGGGTGTAACAGCTTTTTTTGCAAAGCATTAGGCAATTGGTCAGAAATAGAAAAATCCCCCTTGGAAAAAGGGGGAAAACAAGGGGGATTTGTTTTCCCTGATCCTGGAAGAGCCGGTTTCCCATATCTATGATGCAAAACCGGTATAACAGGGTTTACTGCAAAGGAGCGGGCTTTGACCGGCTACAGGCTCGGGTTCAAGGATGCCGTGCACCTGGGATTCATCACTTTCGGCCTGGTGATGTTCGGCCTGCTGGCGGGCAGGTACTACCTGAGAGGCGCCCCCCGCGAGCTGGAGCTTTCACCTGGAGGGCTCGGGGAGCTGAGCAGCGAGATTTCCTGGTATGGTATCTATTTCCAGGGGCAAAAGATCGGTTACTCCAACTCGACCACGTCCCGCCAGGATTCGTTCCTGGTGATCACCGACCGCACCTACATGAGCTTTTCCATGCTCGGCAGCCCCCAGGCGGTGGACAGCTACCTGCGCGCGGTCGCCGATGACAGCCTGCGCCTGCTGTCCTTCGTGTTCAGCATCTCCGGCGAGGAGTCGGAGTTCGGTGTCAGGGGCACCGTGGAGGACAGCGTGCTGGCCCTGCAGGTGACCTCGGCGGGTGAGACGCGCAGCGAGCGGGTCCGCGTGCAGGGGCATCCCCAGTTGCCGAGCACGGTACAGCTCCTGCTGGCGGACCTGGAGCTCGAGCCCGGCAGGCGTTTCAGCACCACAGTGTTCGACCCGGGCTCGCTGGCCAATGTCCCGCTGGAGGTAGAAGTCCTCGGCCGGGAGAAAATTACCTACCAGGGCAGGGAGGTGGAGGTCTGGCACCTGCGGGAGAGCATGCTGAACATGCCGGTGGACACCTACCTGGATGATGACGGCAGGATGCTCGAGGAGCGCAGCCGGATGGGCTACCGGGTGGTGCTGGAGGACGAGGGCACCGCCACATCGGACAGCCTGCTCTCCCGCACTACCGATATCAACCGGCTGATCAGCATCGTTCCGGACAGTCCGCTGCCGGAAAACAGGCGAATCACCAGGCTGAGGCTCGAGCTGCACGGGGTAGGGCAGGACACCCTGGGGTTGCGCGGCGGCAGCCAGACCTACGAGGACCGCGTGCTGGAAGTGGTCTCGGCCGCGCCGGACAGCAGCGCCCTGCTGGACACCGTACCCGCCTGGGTCCGCGAAAGCTATACCATACCCAGCGCTTTCATCCAGAGCGAGCATCCTCGCCTGCTGGCCCTGGCCTCCGAGATAATTGACCTCAACGACAGCCCGGACGGCAGGATCCGCTCGATCATAGCCTGGATGAGCGCCAATATTGCCCAGAAACCCACTTTCAGCATACCCAACACCCTGGAGGTGCTCGAGCGCCGCAGCGGGGACTGTAACGAGTTCGCGGTGCTTTTCTGCTCGCTGGCCCGGGCCGCCGGCATCCCCACCCGGGTGGCCATGGGCCTGGTCTACCTGGAGGGGGCTTTTTACTACCATGCCTGGTGCGAGTGCTACCTGGGAGGCTGGGTGCCGGTAGATCCCATTTTCGGGCAGTTCCCGGCGGATGCCACTCACCTGCGCGTGCTGGCCGGCGACATGGACCGTCAGGTGGAGATCCTCCCGCTGATCGGCACCCTGGAGATATCGGTCCTTGACTGGGAGACCGCACAAGGAGCGAGGTAAATGATCCGGCTCGAGCAGGTAACCAAGCGATTCGGGTCTTTCGTGGCCGTGGACGGCATCGACCTCGAGGTCGGCAGGGGCGAGATCTTCGGTTTCCTCGGCCCCAACGGGGCCGGGAAGACCACCACGCTGAAAATGATCACCGGCCTGCTGCAGCCCAGCGCCGGCCGGATAGAAGTGGCCGGCTACGACCTGCGGACCCACCCTGAGGAGGCCAAGAAGCGCCTGGGTTTCATCCCGGACCGCCCGTTCCTCTACGACAAGCTGACAGCAGCCGAGTTCCTGGGTTTTATGGGCGGGCTGTGGGACCTGGATGAGCAGGCGGTACGGCGGCGCGCGGCCAGGCTGCTCGAGCTCTTCGAGCTGACCGGGTGGCAGGATGAGCTTATCGAGAGCTTCTCCCACGGCATGAGGCAGAAACTCATCTTCGCCGGGGCCCTGCTGCACGATCCGGAAGTGTTAGTGGTGGATGAGCCCATGGTCGGGCTGGACCCCAGGAGCATCCGGCTGGTGAAAGATATTTTCCGGAAGCTCAGTGCCGGGGGCAGGACAGTGATGATGTCCACCCATACCCTGGCGATCGCCGAGGAGACCTGCACCCGGATCGCCATCATCCAGCAGGGCAGGGTCGCGGCCCTGGGCACGGTCGAGGAGCTGCGCGCCCTGAGCCGCTCCGGCCAGGAGCACCTGGAGGGGATTTTCCTCAACCTGACCGGGGGGGAGCAGGAGCAGGAATTTGAATTATAGCAGGTCTCACAGGGACATGGCGCCTGATATGTTTGATATATTCATGGAGGATCAAATCCCCCCGCCCCCCTTTGCCAAAGGGGGTGTAAAGGCTTTTTTTGCATAGCATCAGGCAATTGGTCAGAAATGAAAAAATCCCCCTGAAAAAGTAACTCAAGGGGGATTTTTTTCTGGTCCTGAAAGAACCGGCTTCTCCTATCTTTGATGAAAAACTGGTATGATATATGCAAACCAGGGTCGGCCTGCCGGGCTGCTGTTTCCGGGTAGCGGTGGAGTATTCGGGGGAGAGGGCAGCCGGGTTACAGCATCCAGCGGCAGTGCCGCTCAGGGCGCGGACCCGCGCAGCGAGCGCAGGAACCCGGAAACCCGGCCCAGGGAGTCTTCTTCGGAAGCGCCCTGGTTGTAGAGGTCGATCACCTTGCTGCCGATGACCGAGACCTCAGCCAGCCCGGCAGCCCGGAGCACGTGCTCGCGGCTGCTGATCCCGAAACCCAGGGCCAGGGGCAGGCCGGTGTGGGCCCGGACCCGGGAGATGAAATCCTGCAGGCCGGCTTGCTGTTTGTCCCTGGCCCCGGTGATACCCACCATGGCGGTGCAGTAGATAAACCCGCCGGCCAGGGAGGCGATCAGGCGGACCCGCTGCTCCGTGCTGGAGGGGCTGAGGATGTAGACCGGGTGGAGGCCGTGGTCCAGGCAGTGCCCGCGGTAGCCCTCGGCGGTCTCCTCCGGCGGGATGTCCGGCACGATCAGCCCGCAGATGCCGGCGGCGGCCGAGTCCCTGCAGAAAGCCTCCATGCCGTAGTTGAAAGGTATGTTGAGGTAGCTCATGAAAAGCAGCGGCACCCCGCTCAGGCGCCCGGCCGCTTTTTCGGCGAAGCGGAACACATCGGCGACCCTCACCCCGGCTTCCAGGGCCTTGAGGTTGGCGGTCATGATAGTGGGCCCATCGGCCAGGGGGTCGGAAAAGGGGACCTGCAGCTCGATCAGGTCGGCCCCGCTGTCGGCCAGGGTGTCCAGCAATCGCTCGGAGCGGGCCAGGTCCGGGTAGCCCACCACGATATGGGCCATCAGGCCGTGGGTCCCGGAGCTTTTCAGCCCGGCCAGCTTCCGGTCGATTTTATTCTCCATGGTCTGCCGCCTCGACTTTGCTTCTGAGGAATTCCATCCAGGCGCGGTCGCCGAGAGCTTCGGCCACGATAAAGATATCCTTGTCGCCCCTGCCTGAGAGGTTCACCACCATCAACTGGTCAGGCCGCATGGCCGGAGCCCGCCGCACTGCCTCGGCCACGGCATGGGCGCTTTCCAGGGCCGGGATGAGCCCCTCGGTGCGCATCAGCAGCTTCATCGCCTCCAGGGTCTCGCTGTCCGTGGCCCCGGTATATTTTACCCGGCCCAGGTCGTGCAGCCAGGCGTGCTCCGGCCCGATGCCGGGGTAGTCCAGGCCGGCAGCCACGCTGTGGGTGCCCAGGGTCTGGCCGTCCTCATCCTGCAGGAAATACGACTTGTAGCCCTCGATCACCCCCAGCCTGCCGCCCTGGAAGCGGGCCGAGTGCCGGCCGGTCCCGATACCCAGGCCCGCAGCCTCGACACCTATCATCTCCACCTGTTCATCCCCGAGGAAGGGGTAAAACATGCCCAGCGAGTTGCTGCCGCCGCCCACGCAGGCGACCAGCACGTCCGGCAGGCGGCCCTCGGCCTGCATCATCTGGCTGCGGACCTCGTGCCCGATCACGCACTGGAAATCGCGGACAATGGTGGGGTAGGGGTGCGCGCTCAGGGCGGAGCCCACCAGCAGGTGGGTGTCTTCGAGGTTCTCGATCCAGTTCTTGAAACTCTCGTTGACTGCATCTTTCAGGGTGCGGGTGCCGTAAGGCACCGGGGTGACCGTGGCGCCGAGCTGCTCCATCCAGAAAACGTTGGGCCGCTGGCGCATCATGTCCACCTCGCCCATGAAGATCTCGCACTCGAAGCCGAACCGGGCCGCGGCCGTGGCGGTGGCCAGGCCGTGCTGGCCTGCGCCGGTTTCGGCGATCAGGCGCTTCTTGCCCATGCGCCGGGCCAGCAGCGCCTGGCCCAGCACGTTGTTGATCTTGTGGGAGCCGGTCTGTCCCAGGCCCTCCTGCTTGAAATAGACCCGCGCCCCGCCGAGCCGCCGGCTGAAATTCTCCCCGAGATAAAGCGGGGTGGGCCTGCCGGAGTAAGTCCTCAGCAGGTCCTCGAACTCCTGTTGGAAACCCTTGTCGGCACGGGCTTCGAGGTAGGCGGCTTCCAGCTCCTGCAAGGCGGGCACCAGCATCTCCGGGGCGTACATCCCGCCGTAAGGGCCGAAATGGCCTCCGGTCGAGAAACTGTCGAGAGTGTATTTTTTCATGGTATCGAAACCGGCCGGACTGGAGGAAAAGTACGAAACGAAGGCTCAATATAGGGATTATTTGCTTGTATGTCAAGCGGATGGGCGTCAAGCGGCCGTTACCGGCCCCTGAAAGTCTTTTCGGGCAGCCGCACGCGGCGAGTTAAAAAAAGCCGGCCTCCCCTAGTGGAAAGGCCGGCTTTTCCATAGTGCGCCCGGCAGGGCGCACCCACTTGGAGGTTAAAGTCCTTTACAGGCCCGACAGGGGGAACTGTTA
>JAFGTO010000049.1 GCA_016934095.1 Candidatus Glassiibacteriota bacterium | reverse complement strand
CGATGTTCTGCCCCAGGTCGAACACGTAGACCCCGGCGAGCGGCTCGCTGACCGATACCGGGTCGATATGCCCAGCCACCTGCACCGGCTGTGAGCAGCGGGCCACCAGCACGGCCTCAGGCTTGTCCACCGTGATCACCTCCTGCCACTGGCTGTCATCGAAACCGGCCTTGTCCCAGCCGGGCAGCTCCCTGCGGGCATCGTAGTCTTCTCCCATCAGCAGGTCCGAGGATACCATCGGGCTTTCGTGGCAGCGCCAGGTCTCATCGCTGGCTATTACTTCCTGCGATCCGTCCCGGTACTCGACCACCAGGTTCAGCAGCAGGCTGTTCTGCTCTCCATAGTGGGCGCGTTTCTTGGTCCAGGCCAGGTAGCCGCTGTACCAGCCGTCCCCCACCAGTGCCCCGACCACGTTCTGGCCCTGCGCGAGCAGGCCGGTGACATCATAGGTGCAGTACTGGATCCGCTTGTGGTAGTCTGTCCAGTCGGGCACGAAAACATCGCCGCTCACGCGCCGGCCGTTCAGGTGCAGCACGAACAGGCCGCGGGCGGTAACATAGGCCGTGGCCCGTGCAATGGGCTTAGTCAGGGTAAAAGCCTTCCTCAGGCAGGGGGCCGGAGGCCCCGGCGGTAGCCTTTCACTGTCGGCAGGGGTTTCTATTTCCGCGGCTTTCATCCCGATCCATTTGCCCTGCCACTCGCCGGCGGAAAGCAGCCCCATGCTCCAGGAAGCCGGGTCGCTGAATGCGGAGAGCTTGCCGTTCTTGTCCCAGGCGCAGACTTTCCAGCAGCAGCGCAGGCGGGAGGTGAGAGGCTTCCCCTCGTAGACTACCTGGGTGGTCTGGTCGCCGTAAACCTTGCCGGTGTCCCAGAGGTCGCCCTGGTCCCCGGCGAGGGTCTCCGGACTCGAGGCCACCAGGATACGGTAGGCGCTCTGGTACTGGCCGCGCTCCGGGGATTCGAGCACCCAGCTCAGCCTGGGCCGGGTTTCATCGATCCCCAGGGGGTTTTCCAGGTACTCGCATCTCAGGCTGGTAACTTTCATTTCGGGTCCTTTCGCCCGTGAGCACGCCGAGCTGAGAGCCAGGACAGCCACTACCAGGAAGAGGGTCCATTTCTGCATAACAGCCTCCCGTTTGCATCAGCTTCCGGTGAAATTGTTACCCCGGCGCACGTCTTCGGCGCCAGGGCGGGAAACGCTCTCTGTCTCGGTCTCCATCAGGGGGCACGCTTTCCGAGCCAGACCGGGGCGAAGACGAACCAGAGCAGCATCCCGGCAAAGACAAGCTGGGTATGGGCCTTCCAGGACAGGGCCTGGTAGAAGACGAAAAAGGAGGGGACCACGGTCAGGCCCAGGCCCAGCAGGGAAAAAAAGATTGCGCCGGCTCTCATCTCAAGCCTCCGCTGAAATATTTTTTGCGTTTTTCGTTCTCTGCACGATCAGGCTCAGCAGGATGTAGAGGGCCACGGCGATGAACCACCCCGGGAGTCCCTTGAAAAAGATCTCCAGGGGCAGCAGCACCGCCGCTGCCAGGGTCGCTGCCCAGGTGATCGCGGCCGGCAGGCTGAAAGCCGAGCCGGTGTCCCCGGCAAAGCCGCTTTTCAGGCCGAGCCTGGGAAGCAGCCAGAAGTCGGCGAAAACCACCGCGCCCATGGGCATCAGGATCAGCCCGTAGAGGGCCACGAAGTCGAGCAGCTTCATTACCATGGCCGGGAAACAGGCGGCTGCGGTGGTAACCAGCCCGGCGGCCAGGGTTACTTTCCAGCGCTTCCAGTCCGGGGTGGCCACCTGCAGGGCCAGGCCGGCGCGGTAGAGAGTGGGGTTGGCAGTGGTCCACCCGGCGATCACCACGCACACTGCTCCGGCCGCACCGGCGCCCATGTAGGCTATCGGTCCGGGAGCCACCGCACCCATGGCAGCGGCGCAGAGGATGCCGGAGCAGATCCAGGCCACGAAATGCCCGAGGAACATGCCGAAAGCGCTGGCGAAACCATAGTACCATTTGCGCGCGTAGCGGAAGATCGAAAGGTCGGCCATGCCGATATGCATGGCCATGTTGCAGAACCAGGCGAAAAACATCACGTGCCAAAAAGTGAATTTCGACTGTCCGGCCACCGGCACCCCGGTCCAGATCTTTTCGTTGGCCACTCTCCAGAAGTCGCAGAAAGAGGTGCAGCCGAGCCTGGGGAGCACCGCCAGTCCTGCGGCCACGAAGATCAGGAACATCCAGGGCGCACAGATTTTGGAGAAATGGGCGAATTTTTCGAAGCCGAGGATCGCCAGGCCGGTAACAGTCAGGCCCACCACGAACACCACCGCCACCCAACTGGCGCTGTTCGGCAGCATGTCATCCAGCCCGGGCATGGGCATGCCGAAAGTCAGGCCCACCGCGGTGGCGGAGACCGCGATCATCGCCCCGGCCAGGAAGCAGAACATCAGGGCGTTGACTATGCTGTAGGCCGCGGTCAGGTAGGGTCCGCAGATCTTGCGGAGCTGCCAGTAGAGGGTGAGGCGGGAGCGCACCGCAATCGGTGCGCAGAGGAAAGCCCAGCTCAGCACAGCCAGGATGTTGCCGACCAGCAGGCCGCCGAAGAGGTCCGGGGCCGAGACCCCGTGCGCCACGAACAGCGGGCCGATCACGAACTCGGTGCCGGCAACATGCTCCCCGGCGTACATGCCTATGAAATTGCCGATGCCCTGCAGCTTGTTTGCGGCCACCGGCTCGCGGTCGAACTCGTAGAGGGAGTCGAGCCTTTCGGCGACAGATGGTTTCCCGGTAGGGTCCATGGCTTTCCCGAGAGACTGTTTGCGGACAGGATAACAGGATTGAGAGGATTTTTTCAGCTTACAGCCTCGAAGAGCGTTTTCCGCAGCCGGCTTGCCGTGAGTTTCTGCAGGAGAGCACGGCGCCGGGAAACGACTGCCTGCGAAAATGAGCTTGCTGAAAAGTAATCAAACAGGCGGCCGTGTCAACCCTGGCGTGGGGCACTCCGGAAAGGAAGCCGCCTCCGGCGGACCGGTGGGCAGGGGGAGTACCGGGCTGCAGCCCGGCTGCCGGCGCAGGCAATACTTGATTGATGAGGGGACCGGGATTATTATATCCCGGTATCGTGCAATCCGAAATCGCCGGACTTTCGCTCCGGACGGGTGGAGGGCTCGGGTTTTCACCGGCCGGGATAATTTCCCGGGCCCTCGTGCCCGGAGGGGGGCTAAGAGGCTGCCTGGAGACAAGATTACTCACACCGCCCGCGAACCTGACGTTCGACGCACAGCGCGAGCCTGGTTGAGAGGTGGTTCCGGCGTCTCTCTTCCGCGCCCGGGGTTGTGGAGCAACTCAGCCACGGGCATGGCACGCCATGCCCCTACATCCAGGTTAGCGGGGCCTTAGTCCCGCTGTACCTTGCCCCTTTGTGCCTGTTCCCAGAAGTCCGCGGGCTGCGAGGCTACCCGTTTACACACCCCGCCTGCCTGCGGCAGGCACCCCTCTTGGCAGAGGGGGATTTTTATCGTCCGCGAACCTGACAAACCTGACGTTTAACACTCAGCGCGGAGGACCTATTAATCAAGCCCGTAATTGTCAGTCCGCGGGCCAGCTATGGGACAATCAGGCTACGGGCATTAATGCATTTTGGTCTACCGTAGAGGCGGTTCGCGAACCGCCCCTACATGGAAAGATCTTCCTTTGCCAGAAACGGGCAGGCTGCGAGGCAACCCGGACAAGGACTGCAATATAATATTCTGATGTAGGGGCGAGGCATGCCTCGCCCCTGTAGGGAAGGCAACACGATTCTCTCGAGAGCCGGAGCCTTTTGAGGCGGGCGGAATTATTTTGGGACATCCAGATATAGCCTGGGAAAACAGTTTAAACGGGAAGGTACAGATGCTGAGAATCAAATCGAAGATAATGGTCTTTACAATAGCCGGCCTGCTTGCGGCCCTCTGTTTCCGCCCGGCGGCCGGAGAAACGCCGGCCCCGGAGCCGGTCCGGGTCTACGAGGGTGCTGTCGAGCTGCCCTCCTACGAGTTCAGCGGCAGAGAGCTGCAGCCGCCGCTGTTCGGGAGCTCCACCATCCAGGGGAAATACCCTTTCGCCCCCTTTGTCAGGCCTTTCAAGCCCGGCGGGCCCAAGCCGGCGTCTTACCGGGCCGTTTTCCTCGAGAACGAGTACCTGAGGATCACCGTGGTGCCGGAATTCGGCGGCCGGGTCTATTCGCTGTACGACAAGCTGGGCGGCCGCGAGGTATTCTACAGCAACGATGTTTTCAAGCCGGCCGGATACAACATGAAAGACTGTTTCCCGCTGTTCGGGATCGAGCTGACCGGCCCCTACGACAGCCACGCGATCACCCTCTACAACGAGCCGCTGTGGTTCAACAAGGTGGTGCGCCACGGGGACGGCAGCGTGTCCCTGGTAATGAGCAATATCGACCCGGTCTACCGGATGAAGGTGAGCTTCTCGGCACGGCTGGTCCCCGGGCTTTCGGCCATGGAGCTGAGCGTATTCTGCTACAATGCCCGGGACTGCCGCAACCCCTACATGTTCTGGATAAGCGGCAGCATGCACGCCACAGAGGGCACCCGCTTCATCTACCCGATGAGCCGTACCATCGGGCACACCACCTCCGAGGTAGCCGACTGGCCGTTCTACAGCGAGGTGGACTACAGTTGGATCAGGAACAACAAGCACATGCTGGGTGTCTTCGGCATCGACATCTATGACGACTTCCAGGGGGCCTATGATTTCGACCGCGACTGCGGGACTTTCCGCTGGGCCGACCGCAGGGTGGTCCAGGGCATGAAGACCTGGACTTTCGGCATCTCCAGGCGGGCCACCAACCTCGAGCGGGCCTATACCGACGGGGCGGGGTCGTACATGGAGGTCCAGAGCGGGAGGCATGTCTGGGACGGCCATTACGAGTGGCTCTCTCCCCATAAGCAGGAGGGCTGGAGCGAGTGGTGGTTCCCGGTCTCGGGCATCGGCGGGCTGACTACCACCAGCCGCGATGTGGCCCTGAGCCTCGAAGTGCAGGCCGACCCGGCGGGCAGGAATTCCTCGCTCAGGGTGGGCCTGGCTGCGAACCGCCAGGTCCCGGGTGCAGTGGTGAAAGTCAGGGCCGCCTGCGGCGAGCTGCTCGAGGCTGAAGCAGACCTGGCCCCGGGCAAGCCTTTCAACCGCAGCATCACGAAAATCTCCGCCGACAGCGCCGGCCTGGCCGGCGTGAGGGTTACTGTTACCAACCCGCAGGGAGCCGTGCTGCTTGACTACGAGCGGCCGGACCACGACCCCGGAAAAAGAGAGTACACCCCTTTTACCAGGCAGCTCGAGCAGCCGCAGAAACCCGTGGAACAGATGACCGCCGAGGAGCTGGTCCTGGCAGCCGAGTACAGGTTCAAGCAGATGTCCCCGGCCGCAGGGCTCAATCTGCTGCACCGGGCCCTGGCTAAGGATAGCGGGCTTGCCGCTGCGAACCTTGACCTGGGCCTTTACCACTACGAGCGGGGCCGCCCGGACAGCGCGGCCGTTTTCCTGGAGAAAGTCATCGAGCGCGACCCTTACAACGAGGAGGCTTATTACTACCTGGCCCTGAGCCTGATGG
>JAFGTO010000373.1 GCA_016934095.1 Candidatus Glassiibacteriota bacterium | reverse complement strand
CGCGGTCTGCAGGCCTGGGGCGAGCTCTCCGAAACCCAGACCGACCGCGAAACCGGCGGCATAACCTGCTGCCGCGCCCACGACCCCGATCAGCAAAGCTTTGCTGAGAAAAACGAACAGGATTTGCGAGGACCTCAGGCCGAGGGCTCGGAGTACTCCGATCTCGCCCCTGCGCTGGCGGACATTGCCGAAAGCGAGCAGCGCGACCCAGGCCGTGCAGCCGATAATCACGAAGGGGACCAGCCAGGCGGCGAAGGTCTCTCTTTCCCGGCGCAGCCGGGCGCGGTTTTCCCGCTCGGCACTCAGGGCGGTCTCGGCGGTCGCCCTGGCCCGGTCCCGGGCCTCGGCCCGGGTAACCACCTTGCTTTCCACCTCGATTACTCGTGTGTCCGGCAGGATCCGGGAGACGTCTTTCCTGATCTCGCTGAGCTGGTTCCCGGCGCAGATGCATTTCAGCGCCAGGATGGCGTTGATCTCGCCCTGCCTGCCGAGCATCTCCTGGGCCCTGGCCAGGTCTATCCAGGCCGTGATGTCATCCCGGCTTCCCCGCTCGGGGTGCAGCTCGCCGACCCGGAAGTCTTCCCCCATGAGCTTCACCCTGTCGCCCACCTCAAGACCCAGACCGTTCCAGAGTGCGTAACCCAGCACTATCTCGCCCGGAGCGACCGCCAGTTGGATCGGCTCCAGGGGGGCGCGGTGGGTAAAGGGGACTTCGCCGCGGACCCCCGCCAGGATGATCGTGCGGCCCTGGCGCTCCGGCCATTTTATCTTCTGCTCGATACTCGGCAGCAGGTGGCGGATAGTCATCAGCCCGGAGCCGGCCAGCCGGTGCACGTACTCCTCGGGCATATACCTGGCCGCCTGGCCCTCCGAGTAATAGTCCTCGAGGCTCTGACCGCCGGGGAGAATGAGCAGGTTGAAACCCAGCTTCTTCATGATCTTGCGGTAGTCATCCTCCATTTTCGCCATTTCCCCGGCGGTAGCGGCTTGTTTTTCAGCCAGGATCTGGCCGGTTTTCTCATCGTGTGCCCTCAGCAGTGTCAGCTCCCCCACCAGCACACCCACCGCCACGGTAACCGAGAGGACTGCCAGGCCGGCAGCCAGCTTTTGATGCAGCATTTCCTTGAACACCAGGTGCCAGAGGCTCATCGCTTGTCCCCGCTTCCTGATTTTACCACCATGACGCTCAGCAGGGCCACGGCCAGCACAATCAGTCCCAGGACCAGGAGGATATTGCGGCTTATGCGCCTGCTATTGGTTTTGCCGGCAGCCGCGGCCGCCTCCTCCCGGACCTCCGCCACGGACAGGGCGGAAAGGCCCGCCAGGGGCGGGAGCCCGACCTCATTCACCCAGCTTCCGGCCAGCCCGGCATCCCAGTCAACCCTCATCAGCAGGTCCAGGCCGGGATTCAGGGCCTTGATCTCGCAGGCGCAGGGCCCCACCAGGAAAGCGCATGCCTCGTCGATATTCTCCTGGCTGATCCCCTCGCCCACGAGCGCGTAGAGCACCCGGCCGCGGCCGTAGACCGGGAACGCCATCGGCACCGAGGCATAAAGTCCGAGGTCTTGCTCGGTGTGCATCAGCAGGCGGACCAGCACTTCTTCCTCAGGGTCGGACCTCGAAAGCCGTAGCATCGAAAAGTCCACTCGCAGCTCGGGCGCCCCGCTCCTGGAGGCCCTGTCCACCGCCTCCGGCAGCCTGAGGCTCCGCTCCAGGAGCTCGAGCCGGCCCTCGAGCAGGGCCGCGGCGGCTTCGTCTTTCTCCCGGTCGCCGCTTTCCAGCAGGACCCAGACTGCGGCCTCGCCGCTGAGGATCCGCCTGGCGATTTCCCGCCTGGCCCTGGAACCGGTAATTTTTTCTGCGGAACCGGCTGTCAGGCTTCCGGACCAGATAATCTCCTGCTGCCCGGCGCCATGCGGGGAGAGCAATGCCAGCAGCGGCGGCGAGGGATTGTCGAGGGATTCCCGGAGGGCCCTCAGCGGGCCATCCGGCAGGCTCCCCAGCTCGACCGGGCGCACCGTGCAGTTGGCATGAGGCCCGCCGTCTTCCGGGCGCCCGAGCAGCTCGACAACCCGGCTCTGCTCGATTGTCAGGGCGCCGCGATAAAAGGCCACCACTTCGTACGTTGCGGATGGCCAGCGCTCCAGGGCATAACGGTACACCGGCACATCGCAGGCCAGGGCCGCAGAACAGCCTGCGAACAGCAATAGCAGGAAGGAAAGAATATTTTTTACCGGGTCGCCGGACATCGGTCAGTTCCCTGATAAGGCAGCGGAAGGCTTGAGACAGCGAACCCCCGGAATTCGGAACAGCGGGCTGCGGCCGGCTGTTTTTTCCCGCAGGGGCCTTTATATTAATGAAAAGAAAGCCATAAAGGATACTAAATTTTCAGGTTTGGGTCAAGCTCCTCTTTTAATATTTTGCGGACTCAACCGTAAAATCCCATGCCCCGGGTTTCCCCGCTGCCGGGATAAACGGCAGGGAAAGACAAAATCATGGTTTACAATGGTGGGATGCGGACGTATTATTAAAGGCATCCGCCTGTTTTTCATTTTCCCGCCGGCCGGGTCCAGGCCAGCCCTGAAAACTGTTTTCTCAAGTCCCAGGAGGTATCCCGTGAACAGGCTTTTCTTCCTTTTTTCTAGCTGTCTTCTTATGGCCCTGGCGGTATCGGGCTGTCCGGGCCGGAAAAGCGATCCGGCAAACCCCGCCTATGACTACGTGGCGGAGGGCAGGGGGACCTGGATCAGCAGGGCCAGGGGAACCGACTGGGATTCGACTATGGCCGCGCTGAAAGACGCCGGCTTCAACATGGTGTTTCCCAACATGTGCACCGGAGGCGCGGCGTTTTATCCCAGCGAGTTCCTGCCGATGAAAGGCGAGAGGGATGAGCTCAGGCTCTGCTGCGAGGCGGCCCGCAGGCATGGGATCGAGGTCCACGTCTGGAGGATAAACTGGTTCATGGCGGGCTGCCCGGACTCTTTCGCCACGGCGATGGAGCAGGCCGGCCGGATCCAGTACAGCTACCAGGGCAAGCGCAACGCTCAAGTCGCCCGCGACAACGGCTACACCCAGGAGCAGGACTGGCTCTGCCCCTCGCACCCCGAGAACCGGAAGCTCGAAATGGATGCCATGCTGGAGCTGGTGAAGAAGTACGACGTGGACGGGGTCCATTTCGATTACATGCGCTATGGCTGGCCCGAGATGTGTTACTGCTCCAACTGCAGGGAGAATTTCCAGGAAAAGACCGGGCTGGTAGTGGATAAATGGCCGGAGGAGGTCTG
>JAFGTO010000372.1 GCA_016934095.1 Candidatus Glassiibacteriota bacterium | reverse complement strand
TTTATAATATTAAATTCTCATGTCTTACAAGCGTTAAAACACAAACAGGATCATTAAATAATAATTCTATGGGGCTTGAAGATCCTGTTATAAATATTTTAAAGTCATCAGAGGAAACAATTATTAATTTTACACCAATGGTAATATATGGGGATCAAGTAGTTAAAATGGACATAGAAATATTACTACAATATAAATATTTATATACTAATCGAGAAATAAAGAGGAAGTTTACTACTAGCAAAGGATCAAATAACCAGTTGTATTGGTTACCAGTTGTAGAAAAATAGCAATTAAGGTATATAAAGAGCAACGTATTGAGAAGGAGAAATAATAAATTTTGTTTTTGTTTGAGTAATTTGTTTCGAATCATATCTTGCTTCTAAAACTATGAGTATGATTACTATAACGTAAAGGGAACAAACCCATGCCCCGCCCCCTCGCCTCCCGCACCGCCGACCTGAGACAGTCCGAGATCCGCTCGATGACCCGCCGGGCCGTGGAAATGGGAGGAGTCAACCTCTCCCAGGGCCTCTGCGACCTGCCCACTCCGGGTCCGGTCAAGGAGGCGGCCTGCCGGGCGATCCGCCAGGACAACAACACCTACGCCCCCATGAACGGCCTGGCCTGCCTGAGGGAGAAAATCGCCGAAAAGCTGAAGGCTTTCAACGGGATCAGCGCCGACCCGGAGACCGAGATCACGGTTACCAGCGGGGCCACCGGGGGCTACACCTGCGCCCTGCTGGCCCTGCTCGAGGCTGGCGACCGGGTGCTGGTTTTCGAGCCGTTCTATGGCTACCACGCGGGCACCCTGAAAATCCTCGGGTTCGAGCCGGTCGCCCTGCGGCTCGAGCCCCCGGACTGGAGCATAGACTTCGCGCGCCTGGAAGAGCTGCTGGCCGGCGGGGTGAAAGCCCTGCTGCTCAATACCCCGGCCAACCCCATGGGCAAGGTTTTCTCCGGCCTGGAGATGGAAAAGATCGCCGGGCTCTGCAGGAAATACGACCTCTGGGTTATCACGGACGAGATCTACGAGTATATCACTTTCGGCGGGCACAGGCACTTGAGCATCGGGGCGCTGGAGGGAATGGCCGGCCGCACGGTAACAGTCTCCGGGTTCAGCAAGACTCTCGCCATGACCGGCTGGCGCCTGGGCTATGCGGCAGGGCCTGCTGCGGTGATCGGGAAAATGGCCCTGGTCAGCGACCTGATCTACATCTGCGCGCCCCGGCCGCTGCAGGCAGGGGTGGCCTCCGCCCTGGGAGAGCTCGACCCGGGCTACTACGACAGCCTGCGGCGGATCTACGGCTCCAAGCGGGAGCTCCTGAGCCGGGCGCTGGAAAAGTTCGGCTTCGCGCCCCTGCCCCTGGAGGGGACCTACTTCCTGCTGGCGGACTATTCGGAGCGCTACGGGGCGGTGGGCTCGCTCGAGGCCGCCAACCGCCTGCTGGATGAGACCGGGATAGCCTCGGTGCCGGCGGCGAGCTTCTACTCTGGCGGTGCGGACCGGACCTGGCTGCGCTTCTGTTTCGCCAAGGAGGACCGGGAGCTGGAAAGAGCGGGGCAACTGCTGGAGCAGGCGTCCCTCGTTAAAGGCTGAACCTCGTCCGGGAGGGCAGGCCGATCATGCCGGGAATTACCATAAACACCCTGCAGCCTGCGGCCCGAGTCAGTTTTCCCCGGCTTTGAGAGCCTGCAGCACCTCACGGCAGAAATCGGTCAGCGAATCATCCCGGGCGCCCATCACCAGCACCACGTCGCCCTCTCCGGCCGCCCCGGCAATAACCGGGACCGCCTCCCGGCGGTCCTCGAAATAAAGAGCGTTCAGTCCGGCCGCAGACACCCGCCGGGCCAGGTCCCGGCTCGAGATGTCCCGCGCCACCGTACCCCCGGCATAGTAAATCTCCGGCAGCACCAGCAGGTCATCGGACCCGAGCAGGCTGGTGAAAGTCCGCACCATGTCCTCGAAGAAAAAGCGGGTCGGACCGTACCCGTGGGGCTGGAAGACCGCGATCAGCCTCCTCAGCCGCGGCCAGCCCTTTACCGCGGCCAGCACCGCGGCTACCTTGTCCGGGTTGTGGGCGTAGTCATCGATCACGGTAACCCCTCTCTCCTTACCCACTTTCTGGAAACGTCGCGCCACGCCCCGGAACAGCGGCAGCAGCCGGGCGAAATCCTCCCTTTGCACCCCGAGAGCCTCGCAGGCTGCCAGGGCGGCCAGCACGTTGTAGACATTGTACCTGCCAGGCAGGGGGCTTTCCAGGCTGAGGCCCCCCACCCGGAAGGCGGCGCCGAAAGGCGCCAGCCCGAGAGAGCCAGCCCGCAGCTCTGCCCTGGCGCTCTCGATGCCGAAACGAACGGTTTTGATACTGCCGGGCAGCTCGACCCTGGAGAGGTTGGGGCAGTCGGCGTTGATTACCAGGGTTTCCCGGCAGGCGGCGGCAAAGGTGGAGAACATCGGCAGCAGGTCTGGGATCTCGTGGTGGTCGCGCTGGATGTTGAGGATCACACCCACGGCCGGCCGGTAGCTCACCACCGAGCCATCGCTTTCGCAGGCCTCCACGCAGTAGACCTCGCCCGTGCCCTTGAGCGCATTGCCGGTGGTAGGGCCGTCCTGGTAGTTGACCAGGGGTGCGCCGGTGATCACATTGGGGCTGTAACCCAGCTCGCTGAGCACGAATGCGGCCAGGGCGCTGGCGGTGGATTTGCCGCTGGTGCCGGCGAAACACAGGCCCCGGTGGCTGTTCACCAGGGCGGCCAGCAGGGCGGGGCGGGGTATCACTGCCAGGCCCAGGGCCGTGGCCCTGGCATAGTCCGGGGTGTCCTGCTCCACGGCCGTGGAGACCACCAGCGCATCCAGCCCGGCGGCGACTCCGGAGCCATCCTGCGGCGCTATCCGGATGCCCTGCGAGGCCAGTTTCTCTTTCAGGCCCGGGCTTTCCCCACGGTCGAACTTGCGGTCGGACCCGGAGACTTTTCTGCCGCCCTGGTTGAGTACTTGGGCCAGGGCGCTCATGCCGCTGCCGGCGATACCCGAGAAAAAAATGTTATTCAGTCGTTCGAGGTCGATTTCCATCGGTGCGCTCCAGTATCATTTTGCCGGCTCTTCACCACGGGCCTGCCCGGGCGGAGGTGCCGACCTGCCCGCGCCCAGGCGCTGGACTGCCAGGCCGGTGGCCACGGTGATCAGGGCGCCGGTAAACACGTACCAGGTAAAGGCCAGGCCGGTGAGCCTGACCACCAGCACGATCCCGGCCAGCCCGGCCGCCACTGCGGTCGTTACCGCCCGGGAGGCGCTGACCCGGGTAAAGAAGCCGAGCAGGAAAAGCCCGAGCAGGGGGCCGTAAGTATAAGAGGCCACGGTCAGGCCGGTTTCGAGCACCGGACCCCAGCCCTCGGCGAAGAGGGCCACAACCACCAGCACCGCGCCCCAGAAGACCACCAGCACGCGGCTCAGCCCCAGATAGCCGGACTCCGGGCGCCGGCTGCGCGACAGCGGTCGGACTACATCCATTACCGTGCTTACGCTCAGGGCCTGGATGCCGGAGTCGAGGGTGGACATGGCCGCGCCGAACATGGCCGCCACCACCAGGCCTGCAGCCACCGGCGGGAAGCGGTGCACGATGAAATGCGGGAAGATCTGGTCCGCTTTTTCGAAAGGCACGGCCGGGGGGTTGGCCAGGTAATAGTAGTGCAGCAGCACTCCGATCAGCAGGAACAGCAGGAACTGCGGGATAATGATCAGGGCCGAGCCCACGATCGCTTTCCTGCCGTCGGCCAGGCTGCGGCTGGTCAGCAGGCGCTGGGCCAGCACCTGGTCCGTGCCGTGGGAGGCCATGCCCAGGAACGTCCCGCCCACCAGTCCGCTCCAGAAAGTATAGTTGCTGGTCAGGCTCGGGGTGAAATCCCACAGGCGAAGCTTGCCCTCGGTCGCGGCAACGGCCAGCACCCCGGAAAGCCCTTGCGGGAACATCCCGGCCAGCAGCCAGAGGGCCAGCACCCCGCCGCCGATCATGATCACCGCCTGCAGGCAGTCGGTCCAGATCACCGCACTGATCCCGCCGGCCCAGGTGTAGAGGATAGTCACCCCGGCGATCAGCACTATGGCGGTGGCTATGCTGTTGACCTCGAGCACGGCTGCCAGCACCAGGGCGGCGGCGTAGAGACGGACCCCGCTGCCCAGGATCTGGGTCGCAAAAAAAAGCCCGGCGGCGTAAGACCTGGCCCGCGGCCCGAACCTGCGGGTCAGGAACCCGTATACGGTGTAAGTGTCCTGTTCCAGAAAGGCCGGCAGGAAAAAGACCGCAAGCAGGATCCTGGCCGCCAGGTAGCCGGCCGTGAGCTGCAGGAAACGGAGGTCGCCCTCGTAGGAGAGCGCAGGCACCCCGATGAAAGTCAGCACGCTGGTCTCGGTGGCCACCACCGAGAGGCAGACCGCCCACCAGGGGATGTTGCGGTTTCCCAGGAAATAGGCCCTGCTGTCCACCTGGCGGCGAGCCAGGGCCACCCCGAAACCGGTCACCAGCAACAGGTAGGCCGCGAGCACCACGATATCCGCTGTGGGCAGATGTATCATTAAGACATGTTTCCTCGCAGGCTGAACGGGGGGCTGAGGGGCTCATCGAACCGGGCAAGACAGAAAGAAAATTCGGCAAGAGGCGGCTAAAACGCAATAGTCTTGACAGGCGGCAGTGCCTCAGGCGCTGTTTTGCTGGCTGAGGTTTTTGGCGGCGGGTTTTTCCCTGTAGGATTTGATCAGGTCCTGGTAGCCGGCGACAAAGCTGTCGAGAGCCTCGAGGATGTTTTCCATTTCGCTGACTTTGAAATCCACGATGCAGTCGCGGCGGAAATCCTGGTTGCCGAACTTGGTGAAAATGTAGTCGAAAATCAGGCGGACCGAGGCCAGTTTATCGTGGACATCATCTGAGAAGTGTACCAGGTGCCTGGAGGCTTCGAGGTCCACCATGGCCTGCTGAAGTTCCAGGTAGGCTTTTCTGGAGTCGTGGAGTTTTTTTTCGATTTTATTCATTAAAAGGCCCCCGGGAGGCAAATTAATTATATTGCAAGCTTTATAATAATTTATAAAATAATACATTATTTGTCAAGCACAACTGTACGGTCCTGTTCCACCTATTATACCAGACCCAGAGATTTTTTTCAAACTTGTTTCGCCGGAGGCGGCGACGGGGCAAAGATGGTTGAATGGAAACGAGCAAGCCTTCGGTGTCAAGTAGCTGGGGAAAGGGGAAGAAGTAACGGCCGGCAAGTAAAAACCTCCCGACCCCTCGGAGATCGGGGCCGGAAGGTTTTCCGTAGTTGGATCGGCCAGCGGGCGTATTCCGTGGGGCTGGCTGCGGAGAGTCTTCAATATTAAGTTTTTTCCGGCGCTGAAAGCTACGAAAGCTGGATACAGTTTGTCTCTTCCGCCGGAGTCAAAGCGAGGTTGTTCTGGTTTTCGGGTGCCTGTCCGCTGAAAAATACGAAGTCGGTGATGAAAGTTCTCGAACAATGCTTGCAGATCATGCTTTTAAAGCCTTGTGTGCACGCCCCCTGGAAAAATGAGTCGAAATTATCCAGATTCAGTTTATCTACGTCACAATATCTACACATTATACCTCCGTGTATAATGATCGCCCGAATAAAAAGAAGACTTTCTAACTTAGGAATCGACCCGGGAGGGCAAAATCTTTAGCAATTAATTAGCCTGGCCTCAGCGTCTCTCTCCAAAGGCATGAGCTGATCTGTAAAGAGTGGTTTTCAGGCCGGATCCCGGCGGATGGACCGCGCTATAAACACGCTCTGTGCGCGGGTTTGACGCATCGCAGACCGGGCCTCAGGCAGTTGCGGCAGGTGTCCGCCTGCCGGCGGCGGAAAGGCGGGACCTGCGGCGAGGGGGGTGGGGGAAAAAACGGAGGTAACCGGCATCAAAAAAGCGGGCCCCGCAGGGTCCGCTTAAAGCTCGCCGGGTAATTGACAAGGGGCCGCCCCCATCTTCCGGGACAGCCCCTTGATTTTTCACTGCGCATTATTTTCGCTCCGGCAGCCCCGGCCTCAGTTGAGGAAAGACTGCAGGGCCCTGCTGCGAGAGACATGGCGCAGCCGGCTGATAGCTTTTTCTTTGATCTGACGGACCCGCTCGCGGGTGATTCCCAGCACCGAGCCGATCTGTTCCAGGGTCATGGGCTCCTGGTTGCCCAGGCCGAAATACAGCCGGAGAATTTTGGCCTCGCGCTCTTTCAGCGTGCTCAAACCCTCGTCGATCGCATCGCTCAAGGCATTTTCAAAAGCGTTTTCGGCAGGCCCCCGGTTGTAGTTGTCGGGCAGGTAATCCAGCAGGCGGTTGTCCTCGCCCGGGGTGAGAGGTGCATCCAGGCTCAGGTGAGACTGGGAGATCGAAAGGGTCTTGCGGATCTCTTCCAGGCTGATATCCATGCCCTCGGCGATTTCCTCGACCGTGGGTTTGCGGCCCAGCTCCTGGGTCAGCATGTTGCTTTTCTTGCCGATCTTGTAAAGGGTCCCGGCACGGTTGAGCGGCACCCGGACAATCCGCGACTGCTCGGCCAGTGCCTGCAGGATCGCCTGGCGGATCCACCAGACCGCATAGGAGATGAACTTGATCCCCTTGGTCTCATCGAACTTGTGCGCCGCCCGGATCAAGCCGACATTACCCTCGTTGATCAGGTCGGCCAGGGAAACTCCCTGGTTCTGGTACTTTTTGGCCACGCTGACCACGAAACGCAGGTTGCTGCGGGTGAGCTTTTCGAGAGAGTTCTGGCATCCTTTTTTTATATCTTTTGCCAACCCGATCTCATCTTCCCTTGAAAGCAGCGGATAGTTGCTTATCTCTTTCAGGTAAAGATCAAGGGACCCCTCGTCGAAATAAGATTTTTTGGAGTGCGTTGCTTTCATCTATTTATCTGCTCCATAACATTTAAGTATAAATGTTTGAACGAGAAAAACAGCCGAACATCCTGTGCCCTTACTGAATTATCTGGCCGATGCGGCCGAAACGGGGAAACTTGTGCTCCTTGTTCCAGGAATAGTATAGAATCAACGGCCGGCCCTTGATCAGTCTCTCATCGACAAAACCCCAGAACCGGCTGTCGTTGCTGTAATCGCGATTGTCTCCCAGGCAAAAGTATTTACCCTCAGGAACGACTAAAGGTCCGAAATTATCGCGGGTTGGGCGATATTCGCCATCCAGCCGAAAGAGCGCTTCAGGGACCAGGTATTCCTTTTGCCAGGCAAAACTATCGATACTGTAAAACCGGTTCTCATCACGGCGAATGGTCGGATCGACCTGCTGAATATAAGGCTCGGACTGTGGTATGGAGTTGATATAGAGTACCTTGTCCCGCATCTCTACCGTATCGCTCCCCACCGCTACGCATCTTTTGACAAAGTCCATGTCCCGGTCTTTGGGGTATTCAAATACTACGATCTCTCCTCTTCTGGGGGTTTCGAGACCCGGCAACCGGAGAATGGGCAACTCGAGAGCCAGCAGGGGCAGTTTGCGGGGTGTCTTTGCCCCGTAAACCATCTTGTTGACCAAGAGATAATCACCTACCAGCAGAGTTCTTTCCATCGAGCCGGTAGGGATTGTAAAGGCCTGTACCAGAAAGATACGAATGATGAGAAAAAGGATGAATGCCAAACCGAGTGATTTGGCCCACTCTTTCATGCTTTGTTTACCTCATAGCTTCCCGGTTTCAGCCTCCTTGGATACCCGTATATCCGTGAAATGTTTGTTTCCGGGAAAGAGATGTATGTTATTTTAAAACCGTGAAATCAGGGCCTGAAAATTCCTTTCGCCACCTCCAAAAAAATTTACAGATAATTCACTTATTATAACATAATTCGGCTGATATGTCAACCTCTATCTCTTTGTCGATGAGGCGGTTCCGTTTTCCACGCGGCGGCGCAGCTTTGCGGTATAACGCAGCCTGGGAATCCTGCGGTCCGGGATTGAAATCGATTTGCCGGTCCGCGGATTCCGCGCCGTACGGGCCAGGTAGCGACTGGATTTGAACGTTCCGAACCCCCGTAAGGTTACGGTTTCCCCGTCGGCCAGCGCCCGGCTCAGCGAGTCGACCATTCCCTCCAGAACTTTCCTTGCCGTGCCCCTTCTCAAACCGGTCCGCCTGGCAACGATCTTGATCAGCCTGGCCTTGGTCAGTTTCGTGATGGAGACCAGCTCCCGCTCACTCTGGAATTTCTCCAGGTCCTCCTCGAGCTCGCGGCGGGTCAGCTTGCCGGTGGCCACCAGCAACTGGCCGATGTAGATGCGCTGGTCGGGATATTTTTTCCTGATCTTTTCCACCTGCTGCTGGCTGAGAATCCCCAGGTCGACCGCCGTTTCGGAAAAGCCCTTTCCCTGCGAGTCAATTTTCTCCAGAATACACTCCACGTCCTTGAACGATATCAGGTCATGGGCCAGAGCCACCGCACCCAGGCTCTCGTGGAGAATCTCCTGGAGCATAAGGGCTTCATCGATGTGGTGCTGTTTAACCTTCCCCTTGCGAATAAGATATTGGCCGAAAAGTTCTTTAGGCATAGCGACTCCTGATACGATATTTTAATTGCCTTATTTATAATAACTTACATTAATATTCCGGTGGGCGTAAAGCCGGCTGGCAGGCGCCTTCCTGCTGAAAGACTTTATCATTTTTCAGGGGTGTTTGTCAAGCATAATAACCAAATTTTGGGAAAAACGAGAAAAGGGTTCGGTTGCCACCGCCGCCTGAAAAGGTTATATTGATTTCGTCTTGTAAAGCTTCCGGCGGCGGTCTTTCCCGGGGTTGCCGCTGGAGCTTCCTCTTCCGGTATTTTTATCTAGGTGGCCGGCAATGACTGAAAACAATAAGAGCGACCATTACACTCAGATTATCGTGGGCAGCGGAGCGGCGGGCCTGACTGCGGCTATTTACTCATCCCGCTCTGCGCTCGAGCCGGTTGTTTTCGAGGGCGGCATGCCGGGCGGCCAGCTCACCACTACTTCCGAGGTAGAGAATTTTCCCGGTTTCGAAAACGGGATCCTGGGCCCCAGGCTGATGGAAGAGATGAAAAAACAGGCCCTGAGTTTCGGCGCCCGCTTCCTGCAGAAAGAAGTGGAAAGGGCCGATTTTTCCGGCGGCTCTCTGGAGCTCACCGCCGGAGGCGAAAGATATATCGCCGATTCGGTGATCGTGGCTACCGGAGCCAGGCCGCGTTTCCTGGGCCTGGAGGGTGAGAAACAGTACCTCGGCCGCGGGGTGAGCACCTGCGCCACCTGCGATGCTTTCTTTTACCGCGGTAAAAAGGTGGTCGTGGTCGGCGGCGGCGACTCGGCCATGGAAGAAACCTCCTATATCAGCAAGTTCGCCTCCTCGGTGCTGCTGGTCCACCGCCGCGATGAGCTGAGGGCCTCCAGGATCATGCAGGACAGGGTGCTGAATAACCCGAAAATAAAGATAGCCTGGAACACGGTGGTCGAGGAGATCCTCGGCTCGGTGGAAAAAGGTGTCGAGGCTGTCCGGCTGAAGAATGTCAAAACCGGCGAGACCGTCACCGAGCCCACGGATGGGTTTTTCCTGGCGATCGGCCATATCCCCAATACCGAGGTGTTCAAGGGACAGCTCTGGATGGACAGGCAGGGTTACCTGCTGGTCGGAGAGGGCACCGCCACCAGCGTGCCGGGTGTTTTCGCAGCCGGGGACGTGGTGGACCACCGCTACCGCCAGGCGGTCACTGCCGCCGGCATGGGCTGCATGGCCAGCCTGGACGCCGAAAAATACCTGAATGAAAAAGGGTGAATTTCTTATATCGGCCTCCCTGAAAATAAATTGAATTGTTAAAGGGCCGTTGAAAAAGACTTCAACGACCCATGGTTGAATCTTGTGCTTCATGGGCTGTCAAGGGCAAGGCAAGCCGTTTCCACTGTAACTTTAAAATATCGAATATCTTATGCGATTAATGCTCTCTTGCCGTATGTTGTTGTCCCAGGGGCGGAAACGGCCCTTGACAGCCAAATTCCCTGGAAATTTGTATTTTTCAACACGCTTTTAAGCCTCTTGCCGGATGCCGGAATCCATCTCCGGGCCGCCGGCAGCCTCCATCAAAAACGAGGTCTACAGCCCATGTGCCGGATTATCCTGCGGACTTTTCCCTCCCTGCTCTTTCTGGCGGCAGCCACCCTGCAGGCGCAAGCCGCAAAAATAGAAAAATTCCTTCCCGCCGAGGTGCGGGTGGAAAACGGCATCGCCGGGATGTATTTGGACGGCCGGCCGGTGATGCCGATGTCGTTCTGCTCGCGCAACAACCAGGACGAGCGCTACCTGGCGGGGCTGCTGAACGCCGGGATCAAAGTCCATTTCCCCATCTGCGACACGGACTGGAGAGACCCGCAAGGCTTCGAAAAACTCGAGGCCCTGGCCCACCGCATCCTGAAGCTCGACCCCCAGGCGATCCTGATCCTGCGCCTCTCGCTGGACCCGCCCGTATCCTGGATGGAAGACAACCTGGACCAGTGTACGATGTTCGAGAACGGCAGCGTGAGAATGATAATCGACAAGAAAATCGGGCGTACCTACGACCCGCAGCTCACCGACAACCTGAAGTTCTGTCTGGCCAGCAGGAAATGGCGGCAGAAAGCCGGGGAGGCTCTGACCGACTTCGCGCTCAAGGTCGGGCGGAGCGATTTCGGCCACCGGGTGGCCGGCTACTTTCTCACTGCCAGCGAGACCGAGGAATGGTACTATACCGTGCGCTACGACCGCAGATACCACGCGCACGATTTCAGCAAGCCGATGCTGGAGTATTTCAGGGAATTCCTCCGCCGCAAATACGGTACCGACCAGGCCCTGGCTTCCGCCTGGAACAACGACGTGCGGGGGTTCGACAGCGTGCGGGTGCCCCAGCTCGCCGAGCGCAGCCTCTATACCGGAGTGGGCGAGATCCTGCTCAGGCGCTTCGAGAGCAAGTCCCATTTTGGCACCCTGGCCAACCCGGATTTCAGCGAGTTCGAGAGCGACTACTACCGGGCGGTCAACCACAGCGTGGCCGAGGCGATTGTCAGCTTCTGCGCCAGGCTGAAAGAGCTCTCCGGCGGCAGGATGCTCACCGGGGCCTTTTACGGCTCGCAGAGCTGCGTGGTCTACCACGAAATGGGTGTCTCCGCGGCCGTGCACAAGATCCAGGACAGTGGCGTGGTGGATATCTGCGCCTCGCCCGCCTCCTATTTCAACCGCCCCCTGGGCGGCCAGGCCGCACACCGGGGGGTCCACAGCTCGTTCGCCCTGCACGGGATGCTCTGGATGACCGAGGAGGACACCCGTACCCACCTCTGCGACCCCCGGAACTGGACGCTCTACAGCCAGGCCGGGTCCGCAGAGGAAAGCTGCCGCATGATCAAGCGGGACTTCGCCAAGACGCTGACCGGCTACAACTGGGCCTGGTGGTTCGAGAACTCGCACACCGACCGCTGGTACGATGACCCGCTGATCCTGGATACTTTCCGGCGGATCCAGCAGGTGTTCCAAGCCTCCAGGAGGCTGGGCCTGAAACGCACCGCCGAGATAGCCGTGATCAACAGCGAAGAGAGCATCTATTACACCGACCACGAGTCCCTGCGTGATATGCTGATGTGGCAGCGCCAGCTCGAGTTCGAGCGCATCGGCGCGCCTTTCGACAACTACTACGTGCGGGACCTGGAAAACCCGGCGATGCCGGACTACAAGCTGTATGTCTTTGTCAACGCTGTCTGCCTCGACGACCGGGAGCGCGGGCTGATCAGGGAAAAAATCATCGGCAAGGGCGCCGCCGTCCTCTGGCTTTACGCCCCGGGCCTGATCAATCCCGACCGCGAGCCCAGGCTCAGCCCGGCCCACATGGAGGAGCTGACCGGTTTCAGCTTCGGCTTCCGCACCGGCCGTTTCCGCCCGCGCATCGTGGTCGATGACCCGCGCCATCCCCTGACCGCCGGGCTGCCGCGCGACCGCTGGTTCGGCATCCCGGACCGGCCGATCTACGGCAGCTTCGAGACCCGGCTGCAACACCAGATTTACGAGCTTACCCCCTCGCTGCTGGATCCCGTATTCTTCCTGGCGGACAGCTCCCAGGTGGCAGGCGGCTATTTCTACGATGACGGCCTGGAAGCGGGCCTGGGTGCGATCGGCGAGACCGGCCGGGCTGGCTACCGCTCGATGTATTACGGCGGCAAGTACACCCAGAGCGCGGTCTTGCGCGCGGCCGCCGGGCGGGCCGGAGTGCATCTTTATTCCCTGAGCGATGACACCTTTTACGCGGATGCCAATTTCGCAGTGATCCACGCGCGCACCGGCGGGACCAAGCGGCTTGTCTTCCCGCAGCCTGTGGACTGCTATGAAGTCTTCGAGAAAAAGTCCTACGGCAGGAAAGTAAAAGAGCTGGTGTTCGGGATGGCTTTCGGCGAGACCAGGGTGTTCTGCCTCAAGGGTAAAATCTGAGAGGCCGGGATTGCCGCTTAAAAAATGTTGTCCAGGTTTTTCTGGATTTCCAGCAGCTTGTATTCCTTGCGCGCCTTGACACGCAGGGCTTCGGCCACCCTGGCCCGGTCTTCGGGAGTGAATCCATTGAATTTCATGGAGTTGCAGAGGTAGGCCAGGTTCCTGGCGAACTTGGCCAGTGAGGACCTGGCTGCCAGGCGGTCGAGGTAGCGCGCCGTCATCTCCTCGCTGATAACCAGGTCGGCGAAAGCGGTTATCTCCTTGAAATTAAGCTTCAGGCTCAACAGCTCGAACATCGCGCCGGCCATCACATCCGGGTTTTTGGGAGCTAGGCCGTAGTTCTCCGGCCCGCCGGCGGCCGGATCGGGGCCGGGTTTCACCGCCCTGCCCGGTTTCCGGCCCAGCGCCCTGCGCTCGAGGTGCGGGAGCAGGGAAAGGGCCACCGCCATCAGGATGACCGCGATGATCAATGCTGTCAGCCAGTTTTCCAAGGTCGTTTTTCCGCTCGAGGATTACAGTAACGGGCCGTTGCGCAGACTGTTTTATCTTGCTTGCAAAATTCGTGCTAAAAGCGTGGCTGCATTGCCGGCCCTGGCCGGAAGCAACCGTCAAAGGCCCTGTCATAGTATAATAGCGAATTTTACGATAGTTGTATAGATTAGGAATTTTTCTGCGAGCCCCCCTTTCTTTTTCCAAAACTTTTTATCTTGATTTGGGGGACAAGATTTTTTCCTGTAGAAAGCACTTTATAAACATGACAAAGAATTTGGGAAGGTGGGAGGGGGCCCGGGGGAGGGCGGAAACCTTTTTCAAAAGGTTTC
>JAFGTO010000048.1 GCA_016934095.1 Candidatus Glassiibacteriota bacterium | reverse complement strand
GTATAGCTCTCCAGCCGGTGGTTGAACGGGGCGAAATAGTCGAGCAGCGGCCCGCTGTTGACATTCAGCATCGACAGGACAATCACCGGCTCGCCGCGGCTGTCCCGGAAATAGCCGCCCCACTGCCGCAGTCCTTTCAGCGGCGGATAAGGCGGGACGTACAGGTGCTGGGGGTTCACTTCATCCTCGGGCTCCTCCTGCGATTCCCCGCGGGCGGTCAGCAGCTCCTCGACCTGCTGCGAGGCCTCGCTGCAGGAAGAGATGACATATTCCAGTATTTTCCGCTCCTCCTGCTCGCTGCTGAACCAGACCAGCTTGCCCCTGATCCCCAAGCCCACCTGCGCCGTAATCAGCGGTATCCGCCAGTAATAAGTCTGGTAGCCCTGCAGCTCGGCCAGCTCGACCTGCTCTTCCAGCCGCTCGACTTCCCGCCCGGCCCTGTCTCTCAAGCCCAGGATCTCCCGGCCCGGCACGATTTTCTCTTCCGGGCCGGCCAGGCCGGGGTAGACATAACGGTTGTCGATGACCACCCGGCAGTCCCGCGGGTCAGCCGCAGATGCGGTTTCCGGGGACTCCTCGCCGGAGACCAGCCGGAAATTGTCGAGGTAGAGCTTCCCCTCCAGGGGGCCGAAATCCAGGCGGAAACGTCGGATCCTGTCCAGGGCCAGGGCCCTGTCGCCGTTCTCCACCATCAGGCTGGTGAGTTTCAGCTCGTAGTGGTTCCAGCCTTTGTTCAGGAAGACCTTGCGGCCGCGGTAGGACTGGCCCTCGATGGCCGCCTGCTCATCCGAGCCCAGCTCGTCCATGATCTGGATCGACCCGATCCCGATGCGGCCTTCCGGGTTGTAGATGTCGAATTTCAGCCACTGGTAAGCGCTCCAGTCGCGCGGGAGTTTTTCGCTTTCCAGGAAGCGCCGGCGGCCCTCGCCGAGGTCGAGCTCGAGAGAACCCTTCCCCTGGGCCGGGTATTCGCGGGATAGCCCTGCCGGGCCCTCCCAGCGCTCCAGCGAGGACCCGGACTCGAAGCTGTCCAGGACCAGGGTTTCGCCCCGGCGGGCGGGGCTGCAGGCGGACAGCGGCACGAGCAGCAGGATAACAAGTGCGATGCGTTCCATTCGAGGCCCCCTGTTTCAGATGGAAATCGGCAGTGGAGCGAGCTCCCGGATCTCCCGGCAGCGTCCGGTGCGGTACGGCCGGGACAAGCGGCCGCAGTGGTAAAGTCGAAGGTCCGGCGGCCAGGCTGCCGGGAAATTCCGGCGGCCCGATTTCGCAGGTCAATTTAATATAGCCCATCGCGCCTGATTTTGTTAGATTTCCCTGCGGGCGGTGCGGCGGAAGGCTGCGGGCTTCCGGCAAACAGGCCGGACCCAGGAAGCTCGGCAAATGATTTATTTCCCGGCGAGGCCAAAGGTTCCATGCGGAAAAAACCCTTACGCGGCGGCATCGGCGCCCTGCAGTACTGGATCTACCTCTTCTTTTTCCTCTCGGGTGTCAGCGGCCTGGTTTACGAAATAGTCTGGATGCGCAAGCTGACCCTGATTTTCGGCAACACGGTGCACGCGGTGAGCACGACCCTGGCCGTGTTCATGGGCGGCCTGGCCCTGGGCAGCTTCCTCTTCGGCCGGGCTGCGGACCGCTCCGCCAGGCCGCTGAGGATGTACGTGCTGCTCGAGACCGGCATCGCCGTGTCCGCCCTGCTGGTCAGCGCGGTCTTCCTCCCGGTGCTGGACAGCACCTATGTCTTTCTCCACCGGGCGGGGCTCAGCTCCGGCACCGCGCTTTTCCTGGTGCGGCTGGTGCTGGGCATGGGCATACTGCTGGTGCCCACTGTGCTGATGGGCGGCACCCTGCCGGTGATGGGAAGGTTCCTGGTGCGCGCGCCCGCCGAGGTGGGCTCGGTGATGGGACGGCTCTACGGGCTGAACACCCTGGGCGCGGTGGCCGGCAGCTTTGCGGCCGGGTTTTGGCTGATCGCCTCTTACGGAGAGGCTGCCACCGTATATATCGCCGCGGCCTGCAACCTGGCCGTGGGCATAGGCGCCTACGTACTGCTGCGCCACCTGGGAGCCCGGCGGGCGGCCCCGGCCGAAGAGCCCGCGGCGGCCGCAGGCCCGGAGCCGGAAACCCGGGATACAAGGACCGCGCGGGCGGTCCTGGCGATCTACGCCGCAGCCGGGTTCGCCTCCATGGCCTACGAGGTCCTCTGGACCCGCGCCCTGATCTACTTTGTCGGCCTGTCGGTCCACGCCTTCACCATTATCCTGATCAGCTTCCTGCTCGGCCTGGCCCTCGGCTCGCTGGCGGTAACCCGCCTGGTCGACCGCTGGCAAAAGCCCCTGCTGGTGCTCGGGCTGCTGCAATGGCTGATCGCCGCCGCAGCCCTGGCCGGCATACCGCTGATGGGTAAGCTGCCCTCGGTATACCAGGAGCTCAACCTGCTGCTGGGCGCCAACACCTATAACCAGATCTCCGTAGTCAAGCTCATCCTCTGCCTGCTGGTGCTCGGGGTCCCCACCCTGGCCATGGGTGCGGTGTTCCCGCTGGTAAACAGGCTTTACGTGCGCACCCGCCAGGGCCTGGCCGGCCGGGTGGGCGCCCTCTATGCGGCCGGGACCGCCGGGACGATCATCGGCTCCCTGTTCGCGGGCTTTGTCCTGCTGCCGGCCGCGGGCATCGCTGTCAGCATCGTGGCGGTGGCCTCGGTCAACTGCCTGGTGGGCGCGGCCGCTTTCGCCTTGCGGGACAAGCCGCCAGCCGCCCGTCTGTGGCCTGCCGCGGCCTGCCTGGGGAGCCTGGCCGCCGGAGCGCTGGCCCTCGGCGCAGGCGGGGCCCTGGGCCCGGTTGTCGGCTACAGCCTGAAAAATTCCGGCAAGCAGGTCCTCTACTGCCGCGAGACCACCGAGGCCAGTCTGGCGGTGCTGAAAAACAACACCGGCGACCGCGAGCTCAATATCAACGGCGAGAGCACGGCTTACACAGGCTTCGAGGACATCGTGATCCACAAGTTCCTGGCCCACCTGCCGCTGCTGCTGCACCGCGACCCATCAAGCATCCTGGTGGTGGGGTTCGGCTTCGGCAGCACGGTCTATTCCGCCTCCAGGTACGGCCTGAAGGACCTGGAATGCGTGGAGCTGGTGCCCGAGGAGGTGAAGACCGCCCCGTACTTCCTGCCCGAGAACCACGGAATACTCGATTCCGGCCTGGTGCGCATGGTGTTCGACGACGGCCGGAACCACATCCTGACCACCGGGTCCGGCTACGACGTGATCTCATTCAATGCGATCCACCCCAAGCTGAGCCCGATGCTCTACACCTACGACTTCTACCGTCTCTGCGCCCGCGTGCTGAACCCGGGCGGGACTATCTGCGCCTGGCTGCCCACCAACGGCTTTTCGCTCTATGAGTTCAAGGTGCTGTTGCGGACTTTCCAGGAGGTCTTTCCGCACAGCAGCCTCTGGTACAACAACCCGGCGAACCTGATCTTGCTCGGCAGCATCGACCCCCTGCGGATCGACTACCCGGAGCTGCGGGACCGTATCTCGGCCCCGGAGATAAGCAGAGACCTGCACGAGGTCCGCCTCGAGGACCCCCTGGCCCTGCTGGCCTGTTTCATGACCGGCGAGGGCAGGCTGCGCGAGCTGACCGCCGATGTCCCGCTGAATACCGATTCCCGCCCGATAATCGAGTTCTCGCGCACCGCGGCCCCGGTAGTCTCCACCGAGATCTACCACTGGCTGATGGAAAGCCTCGAGCCGGTGAGCGGCTACCTCGACTGGGAGGACTCAGGCAGGCCGCAGCCGGACAGCCTGGAACAGGTCCGCGCCTCCTGCGACCACTGGCTGGCCGCACGCAAGCTGTTCTACCGGGGCAAGTTCGCCTCCTGGGTCTTCAAGGAGTACCCGACCGCCACCCGCCTTTACCAGCGGGCCCTGCAGGCCAACCCCGCGGATGGATACATAAAGTATTTCCTGGAAGACCGGTGGACGGACCCCGACTCGCTGGCCCGGGCTGCGGCTGCCGACCCGGGGGACTATATCAGCCGCTACGCCCTGGGCGCCCATTGCCTGCAGCAAGGGGAGGGCAGCGAGGCGAGGCGCTGGTTCCGGGAAGTGGTGGCGATCAGGCCCGGTTATGCCGAGGCCTGGTTCCAGCTCGGGGTCTGCGAGGAGCTCCTGGGCAACCCCGCGGCCAGCGAGAGAAACTTCCTGCGCGCCCTGGAGATCCACCCGGCCAGCCCCCAGACCCTGATCAACCTTGGACTCTGGGCCTACCGCAGGAACGACCTGGACCGGGCTCTCGGCTATTACCGCCAGGCCGTGAAGATCGCCCCTTACGATGGGACCGTGCTGTTCTTCCTGGGCAACCTCTACCTGCGCCGGGGCGAACGGGCCGGGGCGGAGCGGATGTTCCGCCGCTCGATAGCTCTGGACCCGCTCAAGCCTGAGAGCTATCTCAACCTGGGCGCCCTGCTGACCAACCGTGGCCAATATGAAGAGGCCATCCGGAGCTTCAGGCAGGCGCTCGAGCTGGACCCGGCCCAGCGTACAGCCTATCTCAACCTGGCCCTGACTTACGAGAAAATGGGAGACACCGCCCGTGCCGGGCATTACCGCAGCCTGGCCGAGAGCCTCGGGCGCCGGCTGCAGGACACCGGCGCAGGTGCCGGGAACCCGTAACCCTTTAACCACACTTAATCCGGCCGTGAGCCTATGCACCTGTTCCTCTTGATCCCCTCGAGCCTGCTGCTGGCCCTGCTGTTCGCCCATTCCTGGAAGTACCGGGGGCGCGCCCTGACTGTCGGGTTCTTCCTGGCGAGCTTCGTTTTCGGCATTATCCGGGGCAACCTCATCTACTGGATCATCACCCGCGTGCTGGGCGGAGATTCCCTGCCCTACCTGTTCGTGCGGCCGATGGTCCGCATCTGGAACGCCTCGCTGCAGGAGTGCGTGGGCTGGACTTTCATGCTCTACCTCTGCTGGTCGCTCTCCGAGCGGATATTGGCCCGCCGCGGGGAAGACACGGTGCCGGTCTTCCGCCTGGCCGGCCTGGTCTGCCTGCTGATGGGGGCCTCGGCCTACGCAGTGGAAGCGGTGGCCGCCGGGGTCCAGTGGTGGGTCTGGGTCATCCCGATCAGGAACCCCTACTTCGCCGCGGTCCCCTTTGCCGGTATCACCGCCTGGATCTCGGTGGGCTTCGATTTCCTGATGCCTTTCCTGCTGATCGCCGTAGCCGTGCCGCGCAGGAGATGGGCCTGGCTGACCGTGCTGATCTTCCCGCTGCACATGCTCACCCATACCAAGACCACCGGGATCGCGGACTGGCTGCCGCTGAACACTTTCGAGGTCTGGCACTGGCTGATGCTCTGCGCGATCTTCGCCGGCATCGCCCTGGGGGGGCCGGGGATCAGGGTGCCGGCCCGGGAGAAAGCCGGAGAGCCGAAACCATGGCAGGCCCACGCAGTGCGGGTCGCTGCCGGCGGCTTCCTGCTGGTGCTGGGGGCGAGCCACCTTTTCATCATCCGCGGAATCGAGCTGCTGATCAGCCTGGTGCCTTTCGCCACGTCGGTCCTCTTTGTCTGGCCCCTCTACGCAGCGGGGTTCTGCCTGGCCTGCTGCGCGGCCTATGGCCTGGCCGCCGGGGGCTGGAGCTTCACCCTGGCCCCGCTGGCCCTGCTGGCGCTGTGTGCCTATGCGGCCCTGGCCCCCAGGCCCGCAGGCGCGCGCGGCCGCCTGGTGCTCAGGTGGTCGCTCGCGGCTTTCCTGGTGCTCTGCACGGCCTGGGTCTACCTCTTTTACCAGGGCCGCCGGCAGCACTACGGGACCATGAGCGAGCTGTCAGCCAGGCTGCAGTCCGGCGGCGCCGCAACGGATACCGACTCCCTGGCCGTGCTGCTGCCCAGGCCGCGCAAGCCGGAGGACGCTTTCCAGTATAACAGCCTTGCCGTGGACCTCAACCGGCGCGGCCTCTACCGCCGGGCCCTGTTCATCCTCGACGAGGGCCTGGCCTGCGACAGCACTTTCTCCTACCTGTATTTCAACCTCGGCTGGGCGCACAGCCAGACCGGCGACCTCGAGGCTGCGGCCGCAGCCTACGAGCGCGGCCTGGAGCTGGACCCCATCGACTACGGCAGCTACCTGATCCTGGGGGAGATCTACGAGAGTCAGGGCCTGAAGGAAAAAGCCGAGGAGCTCTACCGGCGGGGACTGGGCTACGACCCGCTGCATACCGGGCTGGTGCTGACCCTGGAGCGCCTGCTCTACAGCACCGGCCGCCTGGATGAGGCGATCGCCCTGCTGAAAGGGGTGCTGCCCGGGC
>JAFGTO010000371.1 GCA_016934095.1 Candidatus Glassiibacteriota bacterium | reverse complement strand
CGTAAGACTCGGTTACCGCCGCCATGCCATTGGCTTTGCGGGTTGATATACCTCCAACTTGGGAGACAAACAGCTTTCAGGACGCACCGCCCGGATAATTCATAAGGACTTTGTCTTGTGCATAATAAAACGCCGGTGGGTGCGGGCTGGCAGCCTTTTTGCTTTGGCACTGGTATTCGGACAAACCGACCGGCGGGAGGAGGGCAAAAAGGATGCCAGCCCGCACCTGACAGAGCACAGGACTTACTCGTTGCTAAAATTTATGAATGATCCGGGTTAAAATCACCAATAACCGAATCAACTAAAAATAAACAACCTGTCCATATTCTGTCAACTTCCTCTTTGGCCTGCGTCAGGCTTGCTCCAGAGTATGCGGGTATGCAGCGAGCTTTCGCCCTCGATCTCTGCCCGGCAGATTACCTGCGGGCAAGGCTCACGGCGCATGAACCCCGGACTGAACCATCCCCGGGCCGGGTTGTCCTCCCCGCTGTGCAGGCTGACCCGGCAGCGCTCATCGCACTTGAGCTCGAGCCGCCAGCCACCGGTTTCCTGATTGGCGCCGCTGATGATTACCAGGGTGCCGGCCTCGCCCGGCTTCCTCTCGACAATGCACTGCGGGTGAAGGTTGAATACTGCGGCGACCTGGTGTCTGCGGCCGGTAATGAAAGTATCGGTCAACTCCAGGGAAGACCCGGCCGGGCGCAGCAGGATCTCCCGGCGGTGTACCACACCCTGCCCGCGGTAGCCGTAATGCTCGCCCGCCAGGACCACCTCGTCCCCGGTTTCCTCGAGGCGCAGCAGCCTGGACGGCACCTCCTTTCTCCAGAAAAATGTGCCCAGCGGCTGTCCCTGCGATTGCCCGTCGATCACCACCGTGTTATGCGCCGCGGTAGAGCGGAAGTACTCGCGCCACCGGGGGTTCGCCAGGTAGGCGCCGGTACCGGGATCGATAAAGAACGGCCGGCCCTCCAGGAAGAAGGAAAAAGAGAGACGGTCCGCATGGGCATGGGCCCAGGTCCCCGGCGCCCCCCAGGGTCCGCACTCGAAACGCAGGAACCCGGCCGGCGAGCCTGTGCTCCCGGGCCAGCGGACCACGTACCTCCCGCTGAAGCCGAACCGCCCGACTTCCGGCCGCTCGGGCCCGGGGGGCTTGCGCCCGGCAGGCTCCAGGGCCCTGGAGCCGAACAGCCACAGGCTGTCCGGGTCGGGCTCGTAGCCATGGCACAGCGGCTGGTCCCCGAGGAAAAGGTACAGCAGGTTCAGGGTGGACCGGTAACGCTGCGAGGCTTCCGCAGGCGGCGGTCCGGGAGCACTCGCATCATCGCTGTCGCCGTACTCGCTGATCGAACGGCCCCCGTCCGTGGCTGCGCACAGGAAGCGGTATGCCGAGACCAGGCGCTCCCGCCTGCGGCGCCGCTCCAGCAAAGCGCAGTCGCCGGTCAGCCGGCAGGACAGCACCACCAGCCGGCAGACCAGGGCCAGGTAGTGCAGGGAGCCTTCCAGCCCTCCGCCGTCCGGCAGGATCAAGCGGTCCACGCTGCGTCCCAGCGCACTCTCGCCCAGGGCCCTCCACTTCCCGGCCCCCGGCAGGCCCGGCAGACAGGCCCCCAGTACGGTCAGGGCCGCACCCTCGCCGGCGAGATGGTTGAAAGCGGTGGAGCCGCGGGACAGGTGTTTCCTGAGGTAGCGGCCGTGCAGGAAGAACAGGCGGGCCAGCACCCTGCGGAAGCTCTCCCGGCCTGCCGCGGCGGAGCCGCTCACCAGAAGGGCCGCCTGGACCAGGGAAAGCGCGCGCAGCCCCACTTCCAGGGCATTGGCCCAGTTGACTGTCCTGCCGTAGGGGTTAGCCTCGCTCCAGCTTTCGATAATCCGCGCAGCCGCCTCGGCATATTCCGTCTGCGAGGTGATACTGTAGGCCCGGCCCAGGTCAGCCAGGACCTGGAGGCGGTTCAGCTCCCAGACGCTCCTGATATCCGGTTCGCCGCCCCGGCCAGGAGAGAAACCCGTGAGAGCCGGCACGAACTCCCTGGCCGACCGCCCTGTCAGCGGGTCCGCCAGCCAGTCGGGAGGCATGCCGGTCTCCACTGTCCGGCCGAAAAGGTACAGGCTGCCGGATAAAGCCTCGCTGGCCCGGGACAACACTTTTTCACTCCCCGGTACCTGCTTCGCCTGGCCTGCGGTCGGCCAGGCCTCCGGGGTGCGGTCCAACAGGGGAAGCAGCCACCCGGGTTCGGCTTTCAGCCCCGCCCCCGGGTCGCCCGGGAGATAAGTCCACCGGTCCCTCAGGCCCCGCCACAGCCGGGAACAGATCTCGACTGCGCTCATGGCGCGCAAACGATGATAAATTACTGGAAAATGCACGATTGAAAGAGGTTCGAATAAGGTAGAAAAAGGAGACAAAAACTGATTGAAATATCGAGAAACAAAGTCCGGACCGGCCCGAAAAACCGTCCGGTTTCCACTGCGGAAACCCCTGATGCCTGTCGCCGGCAGAACAGCCCCAGGGCCGGATTATCCGGCTTACTCGCCGAAAAGTCCAAGCTGGTCCGGATCCGGGGGTTCGGAATCCTCGGCTGTGGGGATTTGTTCCGGTTCTAGGTTTACCCAGTAATGCAGCTTGTCGGAGGCCCGGAAAGCGGCCCTCCGGCGGTCGGGTACGACCTGCAGGACCCCGGTGGCTGGATGCCTGATGCGCCTGGAGGCACACTCCTGGCTGAAAAAGCTGCCGAAATTCCGCAGAGTGATCTTTTCCCCCTGGCGCATTGTCTCGGCCACCAGGCGGGCGAACTCATCCATTACCGCCCGCACCTGCGCCTGGTGTAGTCCGGTAAGCTGGGCAATACGGCTGACAATCTCCTTCTTGGTCATGACCTTTCGCCCCGAGATAAGTTTGTTCCCTGCTCGGTATTCGGGCAAAATATAAACAGCCCGTCAAATCCGGGCAACCTATTTATCGCTCTTCAGCCGAAAGGTGCCGGCGGTTGATTTATCCTTAACCGTTTATTATAATGCTTACCACTTTTGCCCTTGCACAACAGCCCTTACTGGCTCGGCTACCGGGTGCCCTGCCTGCGGATCTTCGAAAACCTGGCGGACAGCGGCAACTGGCTCAAGGTCCGGACCATCGCTCCCGGAGGCACCGGGCCGGCCTACGGCGCCGTGGTCAGGGTCTACCCGGCGACCGGTAAGTTGGAAAAATGTCAAAAAACCCGTTCTTCCCGGCAATAATCACCAGGCTGCCTCAGGCTGAGATCCCTGTCAAAGGACTGCGCTCGTACCTCCTGCAGGGCGAGGAACAGCAAATAGTATTCATGGACTTCCAAAGCGGCGCGGAAATCCCCGAGCACTCACACCGGGCCCAATGGGGAGTCGTGCTGGACGGAGAGATCGAGCTGACCATCGACGAAAAAAAACGTACCTTTAAAAAAGGGGACGCTTATTTTATCCCGGAAGGCGTCAGACATAGTGCCATAATCAAGAAAGGCTACAAGGACCTGACCCTCTTCGATCAAAAAGACAGGTATCAGGCCGTTAAGGTCCCCTTGCACGATGTTAAAAAACCGGCCGTCCGTCGCGGCCCTGAGGAAGAGTCATGACAATTCTCCGCCTCGTTGTTGCTTGTTTTCTTATTCCTCTGTCACTCCCGCTGGTATCTCATCCCGGAAGCCCGGGCGCCCGGCTCCAGGCCGGAGAGTCTGCTGCCGCCGACGGATACAGGGAAGACATCAATGGCGACGGCAGGGTGCTGGTCAGCGACGTGATCAGCCTGCTGCTCCTGGGCCGGGATGATCCCGCCGATCCCAGGGCCGATTACAACGGGGACGGCAGGTATTCAGTCAATGATGCGATCGCCCTGCTGATAAATATCATGGCCGGGGACCTGACCCCGGCCGACCCGGGCAGGGATTTCCGCCAGGAGATGCGGGACCTGGTTATGGAGATCAGCACCTGGGCCAGGGCGGTCAAGCCCGGCTTTATTGTGATACCGCAGAACGGGCACGAGCTGCTGACAGAAAACGGGGAAGAATCCGGCACGCCTGCCCTTGCCTACATCCGGGCGATAGACGGGGTCGGGCGGGAAGACCTATTCTATGGCTACGATGAAGATGACGAGGCCACGCCCGGACCCGACCGCGATTACATGACCGCTTTCATGGATCTGGCCGTAAACAACGGCCTCAGGGTCCTGGTTACCGACTACTGCCTGACCCGGTCGCTGGTGGATGATTCCTATGCGCAGAGTGCGGCCAGGGGCTACATATCTTTTTCGGCGGACCACAGGGAGCTGGACGACATCCCGCAGTACCCGCCTGCGCCCTACAACCTGAGCGACTCCGATGTCAGTTCCCTGGAGGAAGCGAAAAACTTTTTGTATTTGCTCAACCCCGGCGCTTATATTACCAGGCAGTCCTTTATCGAGTCAATCAGCGGCACGGACTTCGATGTCGTTATCACCGACCTGTTCTACGAGGGTACCGACGAGCTGACCCCGGGCGAGGTCGCCTCGCTGAAAGTCAAGGCCAACGGCGGCTCCCGGCTGGTAATCGCCTATATGAGCATCGGCGAGGCGGAAGACTACCGTTATTACTGGCAGGAAGGCTGGGAAGCGGCGCCGCCCTCGTGGCTGGCGGAAGAGAACCCTGACTGGCCCGGCAACTTCAAGGTCCGCTACTGGGACGAGGACTGGAAGGAAATCATCTTTGGAAACCCCGGCTCTTACCTGCAGAAAATTATCGATACCGGGTTTGACGGCGTATATCTCGACATCATCGATGCTTTCGAGTTCTTCGAAGAGCGGGAAGAGCAGACTGCCGAATGATAAGCAGCCACATCGTTTTAAGAGGCCAAGGCGCGGGCTGGCAGCCTTTTTGCTTTGGCACTGGTATTCGGACAAACCGGCTGGCGGGAGGAAGGCAAAAAGGCTGCCAGCCCGCGCCCACCGGAGTTATAACATGAACAAGGCAAAGTCCTTATGAATTATCCGGGTCAAGTGCAGTTAGTTCAAGGAAATCCTTTACTTTGCAGTCCTTAATACTGCCGCACGCCGTAACGGAAACCGGCGTCAGGCAATAACCTTTAGAAAATTCGAGAGATTTTTATGCGAATCCTGATGATCCATGCAGATGATTTCAGCTACAAAGTTACCGAGCGTACCGGTGCGGTGGGCAAGGGCCAGGAGCTGGCACCGGAGCTGGCTGAAGGCTCGACCGGGGATGCCCTGGTGGTCTTCTGCGCCTCGGAAAAGGGAGATGAAAAAGGCGTGGAGTCGGTGGCCGGCCAGGTGAGCAAGGTCGCCGCAGACCACGCCCGGCGTATCAACACCGGCACGGTGATGGTCTATCCCTACGCCCACCTCTCCAGCAACCTGAGCAGCCCCCGGGTGGCCACCCGCGTGCTGGAGCGTATCTGCGAGCTGCTGAGCGCCGAGAAAGACCTCGAGATAAAACGCTCGCCTTTCGGCTGGTACAAGGCTTTCGATCTCAAGTGCAAGGGCCATCCGCTGAGCGAGCTGGCCCAGACGATTACTCCCTCGAAAGAGGAGAAACCGGCGATTCCGGAGGGCGAGAGCCAGGCGGTGAAAGCCGAGGCCGTCCTCAAGGGCGAGTGGCTTATCGCCGAGCCTGGCAGCCCGGAGCCGGTGCCTGCCGAAAAGTACAATTTCTCCAGGCGCAAGAACCTGAAAAAGCTCTATGCCTATGAATCGGCCAAGGACCGCACCAGCGACCAGCCTCCGCCGCACATCGAGCTGATGCGCCGGCTCGAGCTGGTGGACTATGAGCCGGCATCCGACCCGGGCAATTTCCGCTGGTACCCCAAGGGACAGTTGATCAAACAACTGCTGGAGGAGTTGGTCGGCGGACTGACCACCGAATACGGCGGCATGCGGGTGGAGACCCCGATCATGTACGATTACCAGCACCCCAAGCTCAGTCGCTACCTGCAGCGCTTCCCGGCCCGCCAGTACGTGCTGCTCTCGGACGACAAGGAGCATTTCCTGCGTTTCGCCGCCTGTTTCGGCCAGTACATGATCCAGCACGACATGCAGCTCAGCTACCGCAACCTGCCTTGCCGCCTGTACGAGCTGACCCACTACAGCTTCCGCCGCGAACAGACCGGCGAACTGGCTGGGCTCAAGCGCCTGCGCACCTTTACCATGCCGGACATGCACACCCTGGCGCGCGACATGGAGCAGGCCAAGCAGGAGTTCGCCTCCCAGATCGAGCTCTGCCGCAAGTGCATGCAGGCTTTCGAGCTGGATTACGAGGTGGCGGTGCGCTACGTGCGGGACTTCCGCGACCAGAACCCCGGGTTCGCCGAAAAGTTGGTCGAAGTCTGCGGCCAGCCCCAGTTGATCGAGCTGTGGAACGAGCGCTTCTTCTACTTTGTCGCCAAGCTGGAATTCAACTTCGTGGATGCACTGGACAAGGCGAGCTGCCTGTCTACCATCCAGATCGACGTGGAGAACTGCGAGCGCTTCGATATCAGCTACATCGACGAGGACGGCGGGAAGAAACACCCGCTTCTGCTGCATACCTCGATCAGCGGCTCGATCGACCGGGTGCTCTATGCCATCCTCGAGAACCAGGCCATCAAGATGAAAAAAGGCTCGAAAGCCGAGCTGCCCCTCTGGCTGGCGCCCGCCCAGGTGCGCCTGGTACCGGTCTCCGAGCATTTCAACGAGTACTGCGAGCAGCTGATGCGCTCCGTGGGCTGGCGCGTGGACCTCGACGACCGCGACATGACTGTAGGCCGCAAGATACGCGAGGCCGAGCGCGAATGGGTGCCTTTCGTAGCCGTGGTCGGCGAGCGCGAGCAGGGCGAAGGCTCCCTCAGCGTGCGCACCAGGGACGGCCACCAGCAGACCATGAAAGCCGCCGAGCTGGCCGAGACTATCCGCAGCCGGACCACCGGCATGCCTTTCAGGCCGCTCAACGTGCCGAGCCACCTGAGCGTGCGCCCGATCTTCGTAGGCTGAAGCCAGAGTAACCGTCATTCCTTATCAATCCTTCACCGTAGGGAGGACCGGTAATGAAACTCTCAGTTCTCACGCTCTTGCTGTCCCTGAGCCCGATCTTCATCGCGGCAGGACTCCAGGCCCAGAAGTCCGCTTTCGACGGGTTGAGCACGGACATGCAGAACCTCTTCCTGCTCTCCAACGCCAAAACCCGCTCGATCAGCCCGGAGAATTTCACCGGCGAGAAAGGCAAGGGCGGCATGGCTACCGAGGGTACCAACGAGAGGGCGGCCCGCGGACTGGGCCAGGGCTGGAAAGTATCGCCCAGCGTGGACATCGACTCCTGCTCGACTCTCACCCTGGCTGAAATCCAGGGCCCCGGGGCGATCCAGCACATCTGGATGACCGTGACCGGCCACTGGCGCCATACCATCCTGCGGATCTACTGGGACGGCGAAACCGAGCCCTCGGTCGAGTGCCCGGTGGGCGACTTCTTCGCCTGCGGCTGGGGCAAGTACGCCCAGGTCAACTCCCTGCCGGTTACTGTCAACCCGGGAAGCGCTTTCAACTGCTACTGGGTGATGCCCTTCAGGAAATCCTGCAAGGTAACCATGGAAAACCTCGCCGACAGGGACATCCGGGTCTATTACCAGGTCGATTACGCCCTGGCCCCCGTGCCGGAGGACGCCGCCTATTTCCACGCCCAGTTCAGGCGGTCCAATCCCCTGCCTTACAAGACGGATTACACCATAGTCGATGGTATCAGGGGTTGGGGCCACTACGTGGGCACTTACATGTGCTGGGGGGTTAACAACACCGGCTGGTGGGGCGAGGGAGAGATCAAGTTTTTCATGGACGGAGACAAAAAGTTCCCAACTATCTGCGGCACCGGCACGGAAGACTATTTCTGCGGCTCCTATAATTTCGAGAACCATGAGATCCGCCAGTACCAGGAGTTCTCCACTCCCTATACCGGCCTGCCCCAGGTGATCCGGCCGGACGGGGTTTATAACTCTCAGCAGCGCTTCGGCCTCTACCGCTGGCATATCACTGACCCGGTCCGCTTCGAAAAAGACCTGAGAGTTACCATCCAGGCCCTGGGCTGGCGTAACGATGGCAGGTACCTACCGCTGCAGGACGATATTTCCTCGGTGGCCTACTGGTACCAGAAAGAACCTCACGCCAGGTTCCCGGAGCTGCCCGACAGGGACTACCTCGAAGTCCGCTGACCGGCCTGAGGCTGCAAGGGGAGAACGGTTTTTTCGCGGGAGGTCAAGGTGTTCCAAAGGATCCTCTTTCTGCTGTCGATTTGCCTTTTTCTGCTCCCGGGCCCCGGGTCCGTTTTCGCCCGGGGAACGCCCACCGGCAACCCCGCCGACTTCAAGGTGAAAACCTGCCTGCATTCGGTGAGCTACGCCGGTTTCTGGCGCGGCCAGGCCGCGCTCACGGTGGATGAATTCCTGCTCAAGGCCAAAGAGCTGGGTTTCGATGGAGTGATGCTGGTAGCCAAGCGGCCGCACGTCTCAGTCCTGGACTATGACGCCGCGGCCCGGAAAAAGCTCAAGGCCCGTCTCCGGGAGCTGGGCCTCGAGCTGGTCTGCCTGGCCGGCTACACCGACTTCACCGCCGGGATCGACAAACCCGGCATACCCCATGCCGAGATCCAGGCCGCCTATGTCGGCGAGCTGGCGCGCCTGGCCGCGGACCTGGGAACCGATATGGTCCGTATTTTCACCGGCTACGAAAGGGAGGGGATCCCTTTCGACAAGCAATACTCCACCGTGGTCGAAGGCCTGAAAATGGCCGGCAGCAGGGCCGCCAAGTATGGAGTGACCCTGGCCGTACAGAACCACCACGATATCGGCCTGCACCACGATGCCATGTTCTGGCTGCTCAACGAGGTAGGCCTGCCCAATGTCAAGGCCGCCTGGGATGCCTGGGCCCCTGCCCTCGAGGGACTGAGCCCCGAAGAGATCAGGCAGTCGGTCCTCAAGATGAAACCGTATCTCGTGCATACCACCGCCGCCGAATACATCCGTCTGCCCCGCTTCATATACCGGCCCGACTTCACCAACTATCTCCGCGGGGAAGACCTGCTGCGGGCGGTACCGATGGGAGAGGGCGTCATCGACTACGAAGCGTTCATCAGCGCCCTGAGGGAGATCGGCTACCAGGGTTATATCGCCTACGAGATGTGCGCGGTGCTGGAAGGCGGCGGCTCGGTGGAAAACCTGGACCGGGCGGCCCGGAAATTCATGCAGTTTGTCGAGCGGTTCAAATGACCCTGCCCGGGGGATAAATCAGGGGCGCCGTTGGTGCTTTTTCCTCTTTTAGCTAAATAAACCTGGCGTAAATGACGAATAAATAAGTATATCGAGACCCCGTTGCACTCAGAACCCGCTCCCTGGTGGAAAATGGCCGGGACTTGTACCAGAAAATTCCGCTGCTGCATTCCTGCCGCCGGGCTGCTGACGGCCCTCCTGCTGACCGTGGCCTGCAGCGACGATAAAAGCCCGCTGGCCCCGGTTTCTCCCTCGGCGCTGCCGGTCGAATCCCCGGACCAGCTCGCCGGGATGTGGGAGAGCCTGGCCGTGTTCGCCGACGGCCTCTCTGCCTCCAGGTACCTGATCCCGGCTTTCAGCCCCGTAGTGTACAACGCCCGGCTGACCTCTTATCAGACATACCTCCATGTCGGTACCACCGGCGAGCGCACGGGTCTTTTCTCGGCCACTGCTTCCGGGGTAGCCGCGGATACCGCCAACCCGGCCCATACGACCTACGGCATCCACGGAGTCTCCGGCAGCTTCCGCCTGGAGCCGGAAGGCCGGCTGGCCGTGGTGCTGACCAGGGAACACCCCTCCGACGACCAGAAGTACCAGTCCTTCGAGGGCACCGCTTTCCTGGCCGGAGACACCCTGATCCTCTCTTTCACCCTGGCCTCCCCGCCGGAAAAAAAGGTGGGGTTCCTGCCCGATAACGCCTCCCTTATCGCCCGCCTGATCCGCCATTGATAAAACGGCCCCGTCCCTCTTCCGGCCAGACGGCGCTGCACCCTCTCTCCAGCGGCTGACCCACGCAGGCCTGCCTCCTGCTCGTCGCGTATTCACGGCAAATATCGCTGAAGCGACCACTTTGCTGTTGACAACCGGTGCCGGTCAAAGATAAATTACAACTCCCGTCCGCGGCCTTTCCAAGGCCCTAATTACTTATTTTAAAGACATCTGCAATGGAAAGAATCCATTCTCCAGCGAAGGAGAGACCATGAACCGGCAGGCACTCGAACAATTGGCTGTCAATACCATAAAAATTCTCTGCGCCGAGGCGGTCCAGAAAGCCAATTCAGGCCACCCCGGCATGCCGATGGGCATGGCCGATGCCGCTTTCGTGCTCTGGAACCGCTTCCTCAGGCACGATCCCCGCCACCCGGACTGGATCGCCCGCGACCGCTTCGTGCTCTCGGCGGGCCACGGCTCCACCCTGCTTTACAGCCTGCTGCACCTCTACGGCTACGGGCTGACCATGGACGACCTCAAGTCTTTCCGCCAGCTCGACAGCCGCACCCCGGGACACCCCGAGTACGGCCATCCCCCCGGGGTGGAGACCACCACCGGCCCGCTGGGACAGGGCTTCGGCAACGGTGTCGGCATGGCCATCGCCAGGCGCTTCATGGCCGGGACTTTCAACACCCCGGATTTCCCGCTTTTCGACCACAAGGTCTACGCCATCGTCTCCGATGGAGACCTGATGGAGGGGGTGGCCTCCGAGGCCGCCTCCCTGGCCGGGCACCTGGGCCTGGGCGAGCTGATCTACTTTTACGACGACAACCACATCACAATCGAGGGCGACACGGCCCTGGCTTTCGATACCGAGGACGTGCTGATGCGTTTCCGGGCCTACGGCTGGCATACCCAGGAGGTAGACGGGGAGGACCGCGAGGCCGTGGCCCGGGCCATCGAGCAGGCCCGTGCGGTAACCGACAAACCCTCGCTGATCAAGTGCAGGACCACCATCGGCAAGGGCAGCCCCAACATGGCAGGGACGGCCGAGATCCACGGCGCCCCCATGGGTGCCGAAGAGCTGAAGCTCACCAAGAAAAACCTGGGCTGGCCCGCAGAGCCGGAATTCTACGTGCCCGAGGAGGTCAGCCGGCTGTTCGCCGGGCGGGCCGCCGAGCTGGCCGGGGACTATGACCGTTGGCAGTCCGGCTTTGCAGCCTACCGCAGCAAACACCCGGACAAAGCCGCGCTGCTGGACAGGTTCTACCACCCGCAGGTGCCGGATGACCTCTGCGACCGGCTCCTGGCCGCAGTCGGCGACAAGCCGGTTGCCACCCGCAGCAGCGCAGGCAAGGCCCAGCAGGTGATCGCCGATGTGTTCCCCAACCTGATCGGCGGCTCTGCCGACCTGGCGCCCTCGACCAGGACCCTGATCGCCGGTGCCGGGGATTTCAGCCGGGATTGCCCGGGCGGGCGCAACTTCCACTGGGGCGTGCGCGAACACGCCATGGGCGCCGCCCTCAACGGTATGGCCCTCTACGGCGG